>DATIAI010000676.1:0-9404 GCA_035458065.1 Algoriphagus sp.
ATACCCCACTTGCTTCATGTGGACTTTTAGTTTTTCATTTTTAACCCAATCATTCAAAAGATTTTTTGCATCCTCGACTGAAATTACATTTCCGGAATTTTCAGGATTCCCGAAGGTTGATCTGTTTAAAAAAAGTGAATCATTTTCCATTATAAACATATTTTAATGTATTTTGTATAAATTTTATTGTTTTACAAACTTCTTTAGAAGTCTTCACTTACTTTTAGCAATGCAAGATTGGGATTCCATACAGGTATTAAGCAAACTAGCCATTACTTCGGAGTATTTTCTTCAGGTGACTTTGGACAAATCCGGAAAGGTGATTTCCTCGGACTCTGGCATTGGCCCAATACCCTCCTTTTTTGACCAAAAAGAAAAACCACTTCAATTTGATGATTGCTTTTTATCCTCAGATTGGACAAAATATGAAAATCAACGGATAAAAGCCTGGAAAAGCAGTCACCAATCTTTTTTGGTGGATTTGCAAAAAATCAATCATCCCGAAGGATCAACTGTGCTTACCAAGTGGGAATTCTTTTTTATCACAGAAGACTTTGGAACTTGCTTGGGACTTGGACATCCTGTCGAACCCCTCCGCCCTTATAACCTGGGTTTGGGGGAATTTATCGAAGGAACCACCAGTAGCAATGAGATTTTGGATATACTGTTGGAAAACAAATTACTTGGTTTTTGGGAGTTTGACCCCGAAAATAAAACCGATTACATCAGCAGCGGTTTGGCACAAATGCTGGGATATAGATCTGAGGAACTTCAAGATTTGAAAAATATTTCCTGGCAAAAACATATTCATTCAGAAGATTACCCCGGACTTTTGAGGGATCTTTCCCGACATTTTAATACCAATGGAAATTTGCCATTTCGCAAGGAATTCAGAATTCTCTCCAAAGGCAACCAGACCACTTGGGTAATTGGATTTGGCAAAACCACGAAATGGGATAGTACCGGGCGACCTAAAAAAATGCAGGGAATAATCATCGACATTACTGAAAGAAAGAAGCAGGAAATCTGGATGCGTGAACACCACTATTTTCTCCGAGATCTCGCTTTTCAGCAGTCCCATTCACTTCGGGCAAGAGTCGCAAACATTCTGGGAATCTTGGAAATCCTAGATATCGAACACCAAACCCCTGATTCCAGAAAGCTCCTGGAGATCCTAAAGAAAGAATCCAAGCTCCTCGACCAATCCCTGAAAAAAAGCATCAAAGAATCGGTGATCCAAAACGAATCTTGGGAGCGGGGAATCAATCCCGAATAATTAAAGGTTCCTGATTTTCCACTTAGCTTTCAGATAGCCCCAGATCAGGCTGGGGCTCATAGCTTTTTTCCTCTGGATGCCTCCATCATATCCCACATTTCCTGAGGTATTTGGTCCAAATTATTGAATTCACCAGCTCCTTTGAGCCATTCGCCTCCGTCAATGGTGATAACCTCCCCATTGACATAAGCAGAAAAATCCGAAACAAGATAAGCTGCCAGATTGGCCAATTCCTGATGTTCTCCGACTCTGCCGATTGGGACTTTTTTAGCCGGGTCAAATTTCTTCACCAAATCTCCCGGAAGCAATCTGCTCCAGGCTCCCTCAGTTGGGAATGGTCCCGGCGCAATGGCATTTGACCGGATCCCATATTTTGCCCACTCCACTGCGAGTGATCTCGTCAAAGCCAAAACTCCAGCTTTGGCAGCAGCCGAAGGAACTACGTAACCAGAACCCGTCCAGGCATAAGTGGTTACAATATTCAAAAATGTTCCAGGTTGTTTTTGGGCTATCCAATCTTTGCCTGCAGTGAGTGTGACCTGAGAAGTGCCTTTCAAAACAATATCCAAAACCGTATTAAAAGCATTTGTGGAAAGTCTTTCCGTAGGACTGATAAAATTACCTGCGGCATTGTTTAGCACGACATGAATTTGACCCAATTCAGACTTCGCTTTTTCCCACATCGCCTCCACTTGATTAATATCTCTGACATCACATGCTACAGGAATTACTTTTCCACCATTTTGCGACATCATTTCTTTAGCAGTCTCTTCCAGAATTTCCAGTTTTCGGGAGGAAATAACCAAGTTTGCTCCCAATTTCAAAAAATACTCACTCATCGAACGGCCAAGTCCAGTTCCTCCTCCAGTCACCAGAATGTTTTTATCTTTGAGCGATCCTTCGCGGAGCATTCCTTCTGTAAATTTCATTGGTTTGAATAGTTTCGTTAATGTCCAAGTTAGCAATCAGGCCCGGAAATTGAAAGGAAACAAATAGATGCCAGCTACAATGAAAAAATTTATAGTTCTTATTTCAGTTTCTCTCTTCTTTATTTCTTGCTCTGAGGATGTCAGCAAAGACATCAGTACGGATTTGACCCAAGAGGCCGATCAGTTTTTCCGTTTTTCCAGAGCTCTTGGTGAAAGTACTTATCTGGGAAATATCTCTTATCCGGATTATTCGAGAATTACCTCTGCAGAATTACCCGGTTGTCCGTCTATAATTAAAAGTCCTGATTCCAAAATCATAGTACTGGATTACACCTCTCCTATGGAATGTGAGCAACCTAATCCAATTCCACGGACCGGAAAAATTATTCTGGACTTCACACTTTTCAACACCTTAACTCCGACCTGGTCCGTCACCTATGAAAACTATTTATATGATGGAATTGCAATAAAAGGAATTCGGCAATTTGAAGGACTCTCTTTAAATGAAAATCAGGAAAGTTTTGAAAATCTCACGATAGAATTTGAAAAAAATCTAAGCTTCATCATCAATGGAGATCTTTCTTATTCTACCTCCAGATTAAGTTTCAAACCCTTTGCCTTGAGCATCCGAGGTCTAATTGAAGGTAGAAACCCAGCCGGAAGGGATTTTTCACTTGTAATCACAGAAGCAAAAGAACAACTCTTTCAATGCTATAGGGAAGGATGGGTCCTTCCACAAACAGGAAAAGAATCCTGGATTGTATCCAGAGGAGGCTCTAAGAGCATTGATTACGCGGTCAGTTATGAAAACTCTGCGGATTGTAATCCAGTTGTGGTTTCAACTTTACCTGACGGTAGAACTCTCCAGTTAAATCCATAAAAAAGCCCTGGATTTCTCCAGGGCTTCCCTAAGCAACTTTTACTCAATTTAATATCTGTAATACTCAGGTTTGAAAGGTCCCTGAACCTCGACGCCAATGTATTGCGCCTGGTCAGTTGACAAAGTATCCAACTCCACTCCCAATTTGGAAAGGTGAAGCGCGGCCACTTTTTCATCCAAATGCTTAGGCAACACATAAACACCCGGCTGGTAGTTTTTGTGATTTGCCCAAAGTTCCAACTGAGCCAATGTTTGGTTGGTGAATGAATTGGACATCACAAATGATGGGTGACCTGTAGCACAGCCCAAGTTGACCAATCGGCCTTCGGCCAGAATCAAAATCTCTTTGCCATCCAGATCGTAAAGATCCACCTGTGGTTTGATTACATTTTTGGTATGTCCGTAGTTTTTGTTCAACCAAGCCATGTCGATTTCATTGTCAAAGTGACCGATGTTACACACGATCGCTTTGTCCTTCATCGACTTAAAATGTTCACCGGTGATGATGTCTTTGTTGCCGGTAGCGGTCACTACAATATCAGCTTCCTTCACCGCATCAGCCATTTTCTTCACCGCAAAACCGTCCATTGCAGCCTGAAGAGCGCAGATAGGATCGATCTCAGTCACCACTACTCTGGCTCCTGCACCTCGGAGTGAGGCAGCTGATCCTTTCCCAACATCACCATAACCTGCCACAACGGCTACTTTTCCTGCCATCATTACGTCTGTAGCACGACGGATCGCATCTACCAATGATTCCTTGCAGCCGTATTTGTTGTCAAATTTTGACTTGGTCACAGAATCGTTTACGTTGATCGCAGGCATCGGAAGGGTGCCGTTTTTCATTCTTTCATACAATCTATGAACACCGGTCGTAGTCTCTTCAGACAAACCTCTGATTCCGGCAACCAATTCCGGATAGAGATCCAATACCATATTGGTCAAATCTCCACCGTCATCCAAGATCATATTCAGAGGTTGTCTTTCTTCTCCAAAAAACAAAGTCTGCTCGATACACCAGTCAAATTCTTCAGCAGTCTGGCCTTTCCAGGCATAAACCTGAATACCGGCTGCGGCAATTGCTGCTGCGGCATGGTCCTGAGTAGAGAAAATATTGCAGGAAGACCAAGTCACCTCGGCTCCCAAAGCCACCAAAGTTTCAATCAATACCGCGGTTTGGATTGTCATATGGAGACAACCTGCCACTCTGGCGCCCTTCAAGGGCTGGGAAGGACCAAACTCAGCTCTCAAAGCCATCAAACCGGGCATTTCTGCCTCAGCCAATCTGATTTCTTTTCTCCCCCACTCGGCCAGAGAGATGTCTTTTACTTTGTACTGAATGAATTTTTCAGATTTAATTTCTGACATGTTATTGATAGTTAAAGAATTAAAATCTTTTAATGGCGGCAAAGTTACCGCTTAATATTGGGAATTGAAAACACGCTTAAAGATCTGGGAAGGAAATTTCCTTCAGGCCAAATGATCGGATTGAACCATCTCTGAGCCTCATTTGAAGCTTTCCGTCCCGGCCAACTCCCAAAATTTTCCCTTCAAATTGTGTGTCGTTTTCTTTAAAAAATGCCCATTGATCCTTAAGAAACAGGTGCTGAAGATAATCGCTATGGATTTCTTCCATTTTTCCTTTTTTCAGGGAAATGAAACCCTGCTCTATATGGGAAATCAACAACCTAAAAAGCTCCTGAAGGTCATAATGACCACCCGTGATCAAAGCCAGTGAGGTAGCCTTGGCAGCTCCAAATTGTCGCTGGTTAATATTCAAACCAATTCCGACCACTGCAAATTCCCATGCAGTGGAGCTGAGAATATTTTCAATCAATATCCCTCCAATTTTCCCTTTGTCAGGCACTACCAAATCATTTGGCCATTTCACTTGAAGAGATGGCAGATAATCCTGAAGTAATTTTCTTATACTGTTAGAAATCATCATATTAAGAAAAAATTGCTCAGAAACATCCAAAAATCCAGGCTTCAATACCAAAGAAAAGGTTAAATTCTGCCCTGGCTCGGACTCCCAAGTATTTCCTCGCTGTCCCTTGCCTCGTGTCTGATGAGCGCAAATGATAATCGATCCTTCGCGAGCTTGTCCACATCGGATTAATTCAAGTGCCTTGTCATTGGTCGAGTGACACTCTGGCAGGAAAAGGACATCTTTCCCCAAAAAAATCGTATTGGCAAGAATTTTATACATTATTTTTCTGTTCGGCTGTTTTGGGTAATTTAATCGCCGTGTAAAATTAAATTAATAATATGACAGCAGAAGCGCTGAGCAAGGTTATCGTTAGGGGAATGGAAGAAAAAAAGGCTTCTGAAATTTTGGTTTTGGATCTCAGGAAAATCAAAAACGCCGTCACTGACTTTTTTGTTATCTGTTCGGGCAATTCTGATATCCAACTTGAGGCAATTTCAAAATCTATCGAAGAGGAAGTATACAAGGTCGGTGAAAAGCCCGCTTGGCGTGTGGAAGGAAAAGCAAATGGAGAATGGGTCTTGATGGACTTTGTCAATGTTGTCGTCCATATCTTCATGAAAGACAAAAGAGAATATTACGGTTTGGAAGAACTTTGGGGAGATGCCAAAACTACTCCAGTCAATTAAATCCCGGATAAACTTTCAAAAGTTTAATCCGTTTTACCTTAAGTTTACAGAATTACCATAAATGCGATGAGCGAAAAAAATAAAAATAAAAACTTTGTCCCAAAAGCTCCACAAAAGCCCAATTTTCAGCTTTGGTTAATCATTGCCGCTGTGTTGGTTCTCTTGGGATTGACATGGATTCAGCAGCGTGGTGCGGTGATTGACATCACTCAAAAGCGTTTTGAAGACATGTACTTGGCTGGTGATGTGTCCAAGGTAGTGATCGTGAGGAATATGAATCGCGTCGATGTGACCCTGAAACCGGCTGCACTTCAAAACGCAAAATATAAAACTGAACTAGAGTCCAATTCTTCCTTCTTCAATCCGACCGGTCCGCATTATGCCTTGCAGGTGACCACTTCGGATAAATTTCAAACGGATTTTCAAGCCCTGGAAGAAAAAATGCCGGAAGAAGACCGAATCGGTGCTTCTGTTACCAATGAAGAAAACTGGAGCAGCTACTTTGGCAGCTTTGGATTCCTGATTTTGCTGTTTGTTTTCTTCTGGTTTATGATGAGGAGAATGGCAGGACCATCTGGTCCGGGTGGACAGATTTTCAATGTTGGAAAATCAAAAGCTCAGCTTTTCGATGCGGAAAACAAGGTGAAAATCACTTTTGACAATGTCGCAGGACTGGACGAAGCAAAAGAAGAAATTCAGGAAATCGTTGAATTCCTGAAGAACCCGGGCAAATTCACCAAACTAGGAGGTAAAATTCCCAAAGGAGCATTGCTGGTAGGCCCTCCTGGTACTGGTAAGACTTTACTTGCCAAAGCTGTGGCTGGTGAAGCGGGAGTCCCTTTCTTTACACTTTCAGGTTCTGATTTCGTGGAAATGTTCGTGGGTGTCGGTGCCGCCAGGGTTCGTGACTTGTTTAAGCAAGCCAAAGAAAAAGCTCCATGTATCATCTTCATTGATGAGATCGATGCGATCGGTAGATCCAGAGGAAAAGGCCAAATGCCAGGTTCCAACGACGAAAGAGAAAATACGCTGAACTCACTTCTTGTTGAAATGGACGGTTTTGGAACAGACTCAGGCGTTATTGTCTTGGCTGCAACCAACAGACCGGACGTTTTGGATAGTGCTTTGCTCAGACCGGGTCGATTTGACCGTCAAATCTCCATCGATAAACCAGACATCGTTGGACGGGAAGCGATCTTCAAAGTCCACCTTGCCCCGATTAAGATCGGAAACGATATTGATCCTAAAAAACTGGCTGCCCAAACTCCCGGTTTTGCAGGCGCTGAAATCGCCAACGTATGTAACGAGGCCGCTTTGATCGCTGCCCGAAGAAACAAAACCGCGGTCGATATGCAGGATTTTCAGGATGCGGTGGACCGTGTGATTGGTGGATTGGAGAAGAAAAATAAGATCATTTCTCCGGAAGAAAAGAAAATCGTAGCCTATCACGAAGCAGGTCACGCTGTGGCCGGCTGGTTCTTGGAGCATGCTGATCCTTTGGTCAAAGTAAGTATTGTGCCACGTGGTGTCGCAGCTTTGGGTTATGCACAATACCTTCCAAAAGAGCAGTTTCTCTATCAGACAGAGCAGTTGATTGACGAAATGTGTATGACACTGGGTGGCCGTGCTGCCGAGCAAATCATTTTCGGAAAGATCTCAACAGGAGCTCTAAGCGATCTGGAGCGAATCACCAAACTGGCTTATTCCATCGTTTCGGTGTATGGAATGAATGACAAGCTGGGCAACATCTCCTTCTATGACAGCAAGAGCGACGGTTACAAAATGACCAAGCCTTATTCTGAAGCTACCGCCGAGAGAATCGATCAGGAAGTAAGCAAATTGATTGAAATGGCTTATGACCGAACGCTCTCTTTGCTCAATGAGCATAAGGACCATTTGGAAGTACTTGCAAAAGAACTTTTGGAAAAAGAAATTCTGTTCCAGGCTGATTTGGAAAAACTGATCGGAAAAAGACCTTTTGCTAAAGAGACGACCTATCAGGCTTTCACCAATAAGAAAAAGGAAACTACTCCTCCGCTAGACACCAAGGCCGAGGACGGCAGTACGGTTATTGAACCATCCAATGAGGAAGTTCCCGAAGAAAACGCAGAAAAATAAACCAGAAAGCCCCGACCCAATCGGGGCTTTCTTATTTTTGTCCCACGACACTTTATTTAGTACATGCTAGCTTCGACCCTGGACTTTCCGCTGAAAGGCAAAAAAATCTATTTCGCTTCTGATTTTCACCTGGGGGCGCCTAATGCAGAGGAAAGCAAAATCCGGGAAAAAAGAATCATCCGCTGGCTGGATTCCATTTCTGAGGATGCTGCCGCCATTTTTCTGGTGGGGGATATTTTCGACTTTTGGTTCGAGTATGGGCAAGTCATTCCCAAAGGATTTATCCCCTTCATTTCAAAGATTTCTCAGCTGCGCGACAGAGGCATTCCAATTCTGTTTTTTACCGGTAATCATGATCTGTGGATGAAAGATTATTTCATGCAGGAGCTTGGGATCCCGGTTTATCATCACCCGATCGAGATTACAGTTGCTGGAAAAAAAATCTTGGTGGGTCATGGAGATGGCTTAGGTCCCGGCGATCAGTTTTACAAATTATTAAAGAAAGTATTTACCAATCCATTCGCAAAGTGGCTGTTTCGCTGGATACATCCTGACCTTGGAATCAAATTGGCTAAAGCCTGGTCCGGTCACAGCAGAGTTTCAAATCTCGAGAAAAACGAGAGCCATTTTTTAGGTAATGACGAATGGCTTTGGCAGTATTGCAAGGATGTGGAGTCGAGATTTCATCACGATTATTACATATTTGGCCATCGCCATCTTCCGCTCCAGCTTGAGGTTTCCAACAATTCCACTTACTTTAATCTTGGTGAGTGGGTATCACAAAATACTTTCCTGGAATTTGACGGCACCGATGCCAAACTGAAGACTTTCGAGAAATGAAACTTTCCTTGATTCTATTTTTTGGCTTCTTATCGAGGGCGCTTTTTTCACAGGAAATTTTAGAATTCAAACCACCTCTTGCCGAAATCCCCATAAGGTATCTCGACCTGGTTTCTCTGGACTCCCGAGACCAGATTTTTGCAAGCAATACTTCAGGAGATATTTATCTTTTTGATCAAAAAGGAAATCAGCTCAACCTATTTTCACCCACCCGGCAAAGCCGAATTCATCAATTGGAGGCTTCCTGGACGGTAAATATTTTTAGCTTCTCAGCTGATCTTCAGGAATACCGGATTCTTGACAGATTCCTCAATCCCATTGCCGAAAACAGTTTTCTACTGAATGAAATCACCCTGCCCAAGGCGGCAACCCTTGGCAACAACAACGTCATATGGGTTTGGGATGAGTCTGATCTTTCGCTGAAAAGCCTGGACTACCTGAGAAATTTGGTGCTCCAATCCCAACCCATAAACTTGATATTGGATTCGGAAAACTTGCGGGTTACCGAGATCCGGGAATTTAAAAACCGGCTTTTCATGAATGTGCCGGAAAGCGGGATTTTCATTTTCGACAATCAGGGAAACTTTCTCAAAAAGGTAAATCTCCAAATCGACCAGCGAATGTGCTTTTACAAAGAAAGCCTTTTCTGGGTTGAGGGTAGAAATCTAAAAAGGTACTCTCTGACTTCTCAGGCCATTATTGACATGGGAGCTCTTCCATCCAAAGACATTCAGTATCTGGCGAT
>DATIAI010000677.1:0-17305 GCA_035458065.1 Algoriphagus sp.
GAAAGCGGGCTGAGCATTTTACTCCTCGGCTAATTGTTTCTTTTTGAAAAATACCTGCTTGATCCACCTAGGAAGAAATATCGCTCCCAAAATCAGGTAAGGATAGTAGGAAAACAACCTCCAAATGATACTGGTGACGAAAGTATATTGCCCCAGGAACTGAGAGAAAAATTGTCCATAGAAGAACTCAGCCGTACCGCTACTTCCGGGCGTCGGAGAGATCATCATGACAATCCACATGATCACCTGTCTTGCAAAAACAATAATTTCCTGATTGAAAGAAAGTGGGACAAAAGCTGAAATCAGCGCGTTAAGCATCAAATATCTGGAGGTCCAAACGAAGATGGTCGCCCCGATAATTTTCAGCCAATACTGTCGATTTTTTCCGGTAAGGAGCTTTGAGGCTTCAATGATTTGGTTGCCAAATTCTTGGGCGTCGTGTTTCCATTTTCTTAAAAACTTGATGGAGCAGATTTTTATCAATACCCATTTGAAAACCCGGGGTCTGTAAAACAAGGCTAGAGCCATGACCAGGCTATAACTCGCATAGAGACTATAGCTTATCCAAAAGATTGCCTGGAGGCTATTCTCCATTTGGCTTTCAAGGAGTTTGCTTTCAGGGAAAATATTCCCTTGTGCCAGATAGAGGATTATTGGAGCTCCGATTACAAAAAACAGGTTATCCAAAATCGCGGTCACCATCACAAAGGCAATGGCCTTACCCATTTTGATTCCCTCTTTATTTAAGATAAACATGGCTACAGCAGTACCCCCAACGACTGAAGGAGTGACTGCAGAGGCAAATTCCCAGAGGATAATCACATAGATAGCCCGAGTCCAGGTGAGATGTCGGTCAGTGATTTCCCTTATTCGATATACATACCCAAAATCTCGGAAGAAAAGCACAAGTATTGCAAAGAATAACCAGGGAATGGAGGCATCCTTGACCACTTTCAAATTTTCGGTAGTCAGATTCGGATCTAGATAAAACATCGCAAAGACAATCCCGATTCCTATTAGAACAGGCACCCAAACTTTGTTTGGATTCAGTGTTTGAAAAATCTTTTTATTGTCCAGCTTCATAGTCAGGCTGCAGCGATTGGCTCAGTCTTTTCTACCCAAAAATTGTTGTATCCTTCCCCGATGATAATGGTCACCTGGGAAAGTTGAAGGAGCTCCAGGATAGCTAAGAAGGTATAGATCACGAAAATTTTGTCAGGTTTGTAATTGATGAATTCGGTAAAAGGTACTTGTTTTTTGAAGCTGATTTTTTCCAATACAAAGTCTTTTTGCTGCTCGATGGTGTAAGGATACTGAATTACAGTATGTTTGGTTTCCTCTGAGCGGGAAGCCATTTTCGCCATGCATTTTTGGAAAACCTTCAGCAGCTTGTAGAGATCCACGTGCTGCATTTCAGCTTCAACGTCTTCAACTTTGCTAAGTTCGAACAGTTCCCGGGTGAGGTTACCTCTTTTCTCCTTGGAAAGCCTGTTTGCTTCCATCTGAGCAAGTTCTTCTACTACCGATTTATATTTCTTGTACTCGAGAAGATTTCTGACCAACTCTTCTCTTGGATCAATTTCCTCGCCTTTTTCATTTAGCTCCGGACGGGGCAATAGCATTCGGGATTTGATTTTCATCAGTGTGGCAGCAAAGAGGATAAAATCGCTGGCCACTTCAATCTCCATTTTTTCCAAATGATGGACATAATCCAAGAAGTCATTGGTAATCTTGGAGATGGGAATATCGTAGACATCCAATTCATCCCGCTCAATGAAAAACAGCATCAGATCGAAGGGTCCTTCAAACAGCGGTAATTTGATCTCGAAACTCACCGGATAGTTAAATTTATTGGTTAATTTTGCCTCCTCGAAGCCAAAGATATTCAATTAAGTAAATTAATTGGAAGGGAATGAAATAAAGCAAACTGTTGAATTTGGCCCGTATTTAGTACTGTCAAACAATCTGATTCGCTTTGAGTTATTCCACTTTGACACCAACACTTCTGAAAATGCAAATTACTCCCGGTCCGCTCCTTGCCCAGATAACTACTCCCGAGGATCTAAAGAAGTTCCCTAAAGAAAAATTGGTTCAAATTTGTGATGAATTAAGACAGTTCATTGTGGATAACGTGTCCGTTTATGGAGGTCATTTTGGAGCTAGTTTGGGTGTTGTGGAATTGACTGTGGCATTGCATTACGTACTAAACACACCTGATGATCAACTGGTTTGGGATGTGGGACATCAGGCGTATGGACATAAAATCCTGACAGGAAGAAGAGATCAATTTCACACCAATCGGGTTTACGGCGGTATTTCAGGTTTTCCCAAAAGAAAGGAAAGCGAATATGATACGTTTGGTGTGGGTCATTCGAGTACTTCCATTTCAGCGGCACTGGGGATGGCTGTAGCTTCCAAATACAAAGGATCCAAAATCCAGCATGTTGCAGTTATCGGTGACGGATCGATGACCGGAGGGATGGCCTTTGAGGCCATGAATCATGCCGGGGTAAGCGATTCCAATCTGTTGATCATTCTAAATGACAACTGCATGTCCATCGATCCCAATGTGGGAGCTTTGAAAGATTATTTGACTGATATTACCACCTCACATACTTACAATAAGGTAAAAGATGAGGTGTGGAAGATGCTGGGCAAGCTGAGTAAGTTTGGATCAAGTGCACAGGAAATTATTTCCAAAGTAGAAGGAGCGATCAAATCTGCTGTCCTGAAACAAAGCAATCTCTTCGAGTCTCTGAATCTCAGATATTTTGGTCCAGTGGACGGACACGATGTTGATCATTTGGTAGAGATCCTGAGAGACCTCAAAGATATTCCCGGTCCAAAAATACTTCATTGTATTACCGTCAAAGGAAAAGGATATGGTCCAGCCGAAACAGGAAACAAAACTACTTGGCATGCTCCAGGAACTTTTGACAAAGTCACCGGTGAAATCTTCAAAAAGGTAATTTCAGTACCTCAGGCCCCAAAATATCAAGATGTTTTTGGCCATACCTTAGTTGAGTTGGCAGAGATGGATTCCCGAATCATGGGAGTGACGCCTGCAATGCCATCCGGTTCATCGATGAACATCATGATGAAAGCCATGCCAGATCGGGCATTTGACGTGGGAATTGCGGAGCAGCATGCTGTCACTTTTTCAGCAGGACTTGCAACTCAAGGCTTGGTTCCTTTCTGTAACATTTATTCCACTTTCATGCAGCGAGCTTATGATCAGGTCGTTCATGATGTGTGTTTACAAAATCTCCCTGTTGTCCTCTGCCTGGACCGGGCAGGATTTGCCGGTGCTGACGGTCCTACTCACCATGGAGCTTATGATATCGCTTTTTTCCGTTGTGTTCCCAACTTGGTCGTTTCGGCTCCGATGAATGAGGAGGAACTTCGCAACCTGATGTATACAGGAAGCATCCATAATGGGCCTTTCTCTATTCGCTATCCAAGAGGCGCGGGAGTGATGCCGGAGTGGAAAACCCCGTTCCGTGAAATTCCGGTAGGCCAAGGCCGAATTGTAAAAGAAGGCGAAGATGTTGCCATTCTATCCATCGGCCATATCGGTAATTATGCAGTAGAGGCATGTAAGACTTTGGCCAAAGAAGGGCTAAATCCTGCGCACTACGATATGCGATTTGTGAAGCCGCTTGATGAAGAGCTGCTTCATGAGATTTTTGGCAAATTCAAAAAAGTTGTCACTATCGAAGACGGTTGCTTGATGGGAGGCTTCGGTTCAGCTGTTTTGGAATGGATGGTTGACCACGGATATTCTGCCCAAGTGAAGCGTCTCGGAATTCCCGACGACGTGATCGAGCATGGTGAGCAGATTGAATTGCACCGTGAATGTGGCTTCGATCCTGCGGGAATTGCCGAGACCGTAAGAAGTCTTTCCGAAATCGTTCGGGTTTCTTAATAACTTTTCCCATGTCCAAGATTCATTTTTTTGAAAAAGGAAACGGTCAACCCTTAATCCTGATTCACGGGTTTTGCGAAACCGGTAGGATGTGGAAATATTTTGCGGAAAAGCTATCAGAGGATTTTCGGGTGATTTGTCCTGATTTACCTGGAATTGGTGGTTCTGGGATTGATGGAGATCAGCTTTCGCTTGAGGAGGTCGCGGTGGTCCTAGAAGATTGGATGGAATTAAATGGAATTTCCGACCCTATTGTAATCGGTCATTCCTTGGGAGGCTATGTGGCTTTGGCGCTTTTAGAGTTGATTGGAAATCGGATGAAAGCAATCGGATTATTTCATTCCTCCGCCTTTGCCGATGATCAGGAAAAAAAGGAAATGCGTAACCGGACGATCCTGTTTTTGAAGAAAAACGGAGTGGAAAAGTTTGTGACCTCATTCGTTCCACCACTTTTCCCGGAAAACAAAAGGGAAGAACTTTCGAAAGAAATCGAGGCTGCCATTGAAGACGGCAACCGGTCCAGCTTGGAAGGGTTAATTGCGTTTACAGGAGCGATGCGCGATCGAAAAGACCGATTGGAGGTTCTGACACATTTTTCAGGTCCCAAACTTCTAATTGCAGGAACTGAAGACGGAGCGGTGAAAATTGCTTCAAGCAGAGCTCAAAAGCACGCATTTACCCAATACCATGAACTCGAAGGCGTGGGGCATATGGGGATGATTGAAGAAAAAGATTTGACTTTGGAGTTAGTCCGAAAGTTTGCTTTGGAAGCGCTTTGATTAAAGTGTTTTCCCCAAAATCCCCATTAATTCCTCTAAATACCGTTGATCCGTCTCATCAAAATCAGCCAATTGATCACTGTCAACATCGAGAACCATTGCGACCTCCTCTCCTTTGAAAACCGGAACCACTATTTCGGATCTCGAAGCTGAACTGCAGGCGATGTGACCGGGGAAGGCATCTACATCAGGTACCAGTTGAGTTTTGGCTTCTTTCCAGGCAGTTCCGCAGACACCCTTTCCAAAATTGATCCGTGTGCAGGCAATTGGTCCCTGAAACGGTCCTAAGACCAACTGTTCATTTTTTACCAGATAGAAGCCTACCCAGAAGAATCCAAAAGCTTCCCGCAATGCTGCCGAAATATTAGCCAGATTGGCATAGAGATCAGGTTCATCTGTAATCAAGGCTTCGATCTGAGGAATTAAAGCCTGATATTTTTCTGCCTTTGTTGCTGCGTCGGGAATGAAAAGAGTTTCAGCCATGGTAATAAACATTTAAAATATCTTCGCCGATTGTAAGCGTTTCTGATGGGTTTTGGTTCAAAACAGGAGCCGGAATTCCCGTTTCAAATTTTGCATTTCCGGTGAAAACTCTGGCTTCATCCCATAATCCGCTTTCAATAAATCTTGAAAGAACACCACTCCCTCCTTCGACAATCAGACTTTGGACTTTTCTGGAATTTAAGTCTTTCAAGATGTCAAAAATTGAAAAATTCCTGCCTAGATTAACAAAATCAAGGTTTTCCTCTGACTCAGATTTTTTCGAATTGTAACATATAGTAGGAATGCTCTGGTCAAAAAGGTGCAGGCTAGCGGGAAGTTCACAATTGGAATCCAAGACGATCCTCATTGGATTTTTTCCTACCCAATCTCTGACATTCAATCTTGGATTGTCATAAAGAGCGGTGTTTTTTCCTACCAAAATTGCATCTTCCTCGGCTCTCCATTTATGGACTAATTGTCGGCTTTGTGTCCCGCTGATCCATTTGGAGGAGTAATTTTCCCTGGCGACAAATCCATCTTGGGTTTGCGCCCACTTCAGGATGACATAAGGTCTTTGTTTTTCGATTTGGGTGAAAAATCTCCGGTTTTGCCATCGAGCCTCATTTTCCAAAACGCCGGTTTCAACTTCAATCCCTGCTTTTTTTAGGATTTTGATTCCCTTTCCACCTACAAGTGGATTTGAATCTACTGCTGCAATGACCACTTTTTTCAGACCTTTTTCCACCAATAGATTGGCGCAGGGGGGAGTTTTCCCCCAGTGAGCGCAGGGCTCCAGCGTCACGTAAGCAGTTGCCTCATTTAACAATTCTTGATTTTCGACCGAATTGACCGCATTGACTTCTGCATGGGGCCCTCCAAAGATCTGATGGAAGCCCTCTCCGATGATTTTTTCGCCATGGACTATCACACAGCCAACCATGGGATTTGGGCTGACGCTTCCTCTGCCGCATTCTGCAAGCTCAAGTGCCCTCCTCATATAGAGTTGGTTGTGCCCGTTCATTTTTTGGTCAAGGTGATTCGTTCCAAAGGAGTGATTTTTCCTGATTCAATTTCCACATTGAAAAGTGTGTCAGAATATTCACTGTTTTTTGGGTCTATGTAAACGGTGTAATTGCCCGGATCGAGACGGAATAAAAAGTTGCCGGAAGCATTGACATGTGTGCTCACAGAATCGGCATCCCTAATCGCGTAAATCACCGGACGAAGGGCAGTAGGACTTGTAATCCCAGTCAGATCACCCCTTCCAATTCCTGAATAAGTACTTAAGGTCGGATTAAATGTAAGTGTCAGTGGATTGGGATTAGTTACCTGAATTGATTTTTCCAAGTCAAAATCCAAAACCAAATCATAGGAAATGCCTTGCTCAAGGTCAACGGTGAGGGGCAGGAAGTAATCTGTTTTTCCCCCGGGAAGCTCAAGAGGGTATCGGTCTTCGTCCAGAAAAAGTGAATTTCCGGTGCCTAATTTTAATGTGATTCCGGTGATTTGTCCCAGCTGCATTTCACTCCGCGCAACCGGAAGTGCAGTGCCGCCAACCAATTGTGAAATGTCTACCTGCTTGTCTCCGGGTTCATAAGCAAGAAATATTTTCTGGATTTCGCCTTCTCTGCCATTAGGTACAAATTCAAGTTCAACCCCCTGGATTTCGACAATTACCGAATCCCACTGTGCCGGAGCATCAATCAGCAGAACATTTACCAGAGCTTTGGGACTGTTGTCAAATTCCTTGCAAGACCAGATGATTGCCGAAAAAACAATAAGTGAGAGTAGGGATATGAGTTTATTCACAAAGCAAATTTAGTCCAAAACTCCTCAATGCAAGTAAATTCCTCTTAGGGTAGGGAAAGAAAAATGCCGGATTTTTGTCCGGCATCTATAATTATTTCAGAGTAAGTGTGACCGCAGGGGCTGTGGTCATCTTATCATCTACCACAACAATTCCGGTAAAGGTCGCCGGATTATAGAGTTCATTTGGTGTAAATGTGAGATCGTAATTGCCAGGTGCGATACCTTGAATTACATAATTTCCATTTTCATCAACAAAAGTGTTGAATTCTACACCGTTTCCTGAAACAGTCACTTTCACAGGTTGAGCATCAAGCGGAAGAATTTGACCTTGGATTCCTTGGGATTGCTCCAAATAGGCTCTCAATACCGGCTTCAAAATGATGTTTCCTGAATTTCCTGCCTCAACGATAGATTTGGCAGCGTCAAAATCAATAATCAGATTGTAAGCCTGTCCTCCTTCAATTTCCTGATCCACTTTGATTTTTAGGCCACTTTGTTGAGCACTAGGTGTTGTTAACTCAAATCGGGCTCCATCCTTAATCAGATAATTGTCTTCTCCCAGGATAAGCCGAATTTGATCAATTTCTCCCTCGGGAAAATCTTCAGAACCCAGCAATAGGGAATTTCCACCTGTCAGATCCAATAGATTGATGTATCTGCTTCCTTCAAAAATAATTTCATTCCAAGTTTCATCATCTTCGGTCATTTCGCTGTCTTGATGCTCAGATTTTACTCTTAAGGAAAGTACCTCAATCCAAACTTCATCATAGTCGGCTGGCGCATCAACCAGATAAAAATTTACTCTTGCTTGTCCAGATTCGGGACTGTCATTAACGTCGCAGGCAAAATTTGCCAACAAAATCAAACTAAGTAGCAAGCTTTTTAATAGGTATTTCATGTGAGTGATTATTTGGTTTGGGATATCATTTTTTCAATCTCTGTGCCAAGACATCAAAGTTTCGATTTTTACCAGAATAATCTTCAGAGCTGCGTAATTTTGGGCATGATGAAATGGGAAAATTTGCTGGCAAGCGGACGTTTTGGAGTGTCTCCAAAATTTCCAAATTTGGAATCCGGCAGAACAGAATTTGAAATAGATTACGACAGAATTATTTTTTCGGCTCCATTCAGGAATCTTCAGGACAAGACCCAGGTTTTTCCGCTTCCGGAGCAGGCTTTTGTTCATACCCGATTGACACATAGTCTTGAGGTGTCCAGTGTCGGCAGATCCTTGGGTAAATCCTGTGGGGAATTTCTCCTCGAAAAATATCCCGCCTTGGAAAAATTGGGTGTTTCTGCCTCAGCGATTGGGTCCATTGTGGCGGCCGCATCCTTGACACACGACATTGGAAATCCTCCTTTTGGGCATGCCGGTGAAGAGGCAATATCTGACTTTTTCAGATTGCATACCTATGGCAAAATCTGGGAAAAGCACGTCAGAGTAGACCAATGGGCCGACCTGATCAACTTTGAAGGAAATGCACAAGGTTTCCGCATGCTCGTATCCCGGCAATTTGGATTGAATCTGACCTTTGCAACACTTGCAGCCTTTACCAAATATCCTCGGCCGAGCTTGATCCCCCAGCGGGATATCGCCCGAAAAAGCCAGAAGAAGTTTGGATTTTTCATCAATCATCTGGTTGATTTTGAACAGATGACAGAAGCCCTTGGAATAGAAAAGACCAGTGCCGAATGCTGGGTCAGACATCCTTTGGCATTTTTGGTGGAGGCAGCCGACGATATTTGCTACAATATCATCGATCTGGAAGACGGCTGCACCATGGGTTTGGTGAGTTTTGAAGAAACCATTGACCTTCTCAAGCCGATTTTGGGGGAAAAATTTGATGAGCAAAAACTAAAAGACCGACCCCAGACTCAGAATTTGGGAATTTTGAGGGCATTGACTATTGGGCAATTGGTACGGGAGACGGTGGAGGTTTTTGCGCAGTACGAGGAAAGTATGCGAAAAGGAAACTTTGACAAAGCCCTGACTGACATTATCCCATCGGCAAAGGCTTTGGCTGCGATTTCTTCCGTTTCGGTGAGAAAAATCTACCGATCAAAAGTCGTTTTGGAAAAAGAAGCCGCAGGCTTTCAAGTTTTGGAGGGGTTGCTTTCTGTGTTTTCACAGGCGCTTTATCACCAGTTTTATTTTCCGGAGTTGTTTTCAGGTCAGGATAAGAGCATTTTGAGGTTGTTGCCAGAAGATTTTCCACTCAAAGGTTGGGGAGCAGAGGTCAATCCCTATCCCTTACTCAGAGGATTGGTTGATTTTATTTCCGGAATGACGGATAAGTATGCGCTGAATCTTTACAGGAGAGTGAAGGGAATATCTTTCCCGGCAGGGTAAAAAAGACATAAAAAAGCCGGTGAGGATTTTTCTTCACCGGCAATTTTTTGAGATTTCGATTACTGTGCTGCGGTGGTATCCGTAGCGGTGGTGTCCACAGCTGTGGTATCGGCTGGGATTTCTTCAATTACCGGTGCGGCTTCCTCAACTGGAGTTTCTTCAACAGCCTCTTCTTTTTTTGCTCCGCAAGAAGCCAAAGTAGCAACTGCAAATCCAACGGCGATTGCCATCACTGCAACTGATTTGAATGGTTTTGAGATCATAATTATGATTGGTTAGGTTAAAGGGTTTTTCACTCAAATGAGCAAAAACCTAAGTAAAATTAAATATTCTGGTTCATTTACAAACTTATTTTCAATTTTTTTTCATGTTTATTGAAAATAGTGAATTTGATTTAAACCGACCTCAAGCAGAAAAAGCCTTCAGATTTAATCAAAACTTTCCTTTTCACTCCAGTCAATCACTTCATCCTCGAGGTAGTGAGGGTAGATTTTTCGGTGTTGTTTTTTGACTTCTGTGAGAAGTGCATCTCTGAATTCTTCCACATTTTCTCCCGATGCCGCAGCCATAAAAACAGGTTTGATCCCGGTTTTCTTTTCATAGGCATCACTTAGCGCTTTGAAATCCACATAGCGTGTTTCCTGAAGCTCATGCTCGCTGATGTGAAGAGATTCTTCTTCAGATGGCATTTGCTGAACTAAGTCGATTTTGTTGAAAACCAGCAAAACGGGCTTGTCACCTGCTTTGATTTCGTTCAAAGTCTGGGAGACGACCCCAATGTGTTCTTCAAAAGCATGGTGAGAAATATCCACCACATGGACCAACAAATCCGCTTCCCGGATTTCATCCAAAGTTGATTTGAAGGATTCGATGAGGTGAGTGGGTAACTTTCGGATAAAACCAACAGTATCGGAAAGAAGAAACGGGACCGTATCCAAAACGACTTTTCTAACCGTGGAATCCACCGTAGCGAAAAGCTTGTTTTCAGCAAGAATATCCGTCTTAGTAATCAGATTCATTAGGGTGCTTTTGCCTACGTTGGTATAGCCGACCAAAGCAACCCGGACCACGCCTTTTCGCCCTTTTCGCTGGGTAATTCCCTGTTTTTCTATTTCAAGAAGCTTTTCCTTGAGCAAAGTGATTTTTGCGCGGATGTCTCGCTTATCCGTTTCGATTTCCTTTTCACCGGCACCACCTCGAGTACCTGTGCCACCTCGCTGCCGCTCCAAGTGAGTCCACATATTGGTCAGTCGGGGCAACAAATACTGAAACCGGGCCAATTCCACTTGGGTTTTGGCTTGGGCTGTCTGTGCTCTTTGGAGGAAAATATCCAGAATCAGCAGTGATCTGTCGTATATTTTCACCTTGATCTCATTTTCCAAATTTCGCATTTGGGAAGGACTCAGGTCATCATCAAATATGACCATGTCAACTCCGAAATGTTCGACATAGGATTTGATGTCCTCCAGCTTTCCGGATCCGACAAAGGTGCGGATATCCGGTTTTTCCATTCGCTGAGTAAATCGGTAAACGGTTTTTGCACCGAGAGTTTCAGTCAAAAATGCAAGTTCATCTAAGTGCTCTTCTACTTCTTGTTCACTTTGCTGCTGCCGGATCAGCGTGACCAAAATGGCGGTTTCTATTTTCGGAGCTGTATCGTGTAGTTTTTGGAGTTTCCTTGAAAATTTACTCATATCGTGTTCTATTGGCTTACTCAACGGTCTATTTTGGGTAAATGGTTCCTCCAATGATTTTGGAGAAATTTTTAGTCAAGTCTCTTAGGATTTGACTTTTAGGTATTAAGGAGCAAATTTGGGCATAATTCCTTAGAATAGATTAGGATAGTCAATCTCGGTGTGGTTATTTTACCGCCCCAAGCCGTAGAATTTATCCCCAAATGGCAGAATTGCGCATCACTCCGATATCAGGCCTTCTCGAGATTTTCCCCAACATATTTCCTGACAGCAGAGGCTATTTCTTTGAATCCTTTCGACAGGACTGGCTGCAAAAGGAAGGAATTGAAGTGGATTGGATCCAGGACAATCAATCTTTCTCTCAGAAGGGAACTGTCCGGGGGCTTCATTTCCAGAAATCTCCCCATGCACAGGCAAAACTTGTGCGAGTCGTCAGCGGCAAAGTGCTGGACGTGGTAGTCGATCTGAGAAAAGGTTCTCCGACATACGGTGAGAAATTTTCCACAGTCTTAGATGCTGAAAGGAACAATTTACTTTATGTTCCTACTGGATTTGCACATGGATTTTCAGTGTTGGAAGACGCAATTTTTGTTTATAAATGTTCAAATTATTACAATAAGTCCGCTGAAGGTGGGATCCTTTGGAACGATCCTGTGTTGGCAATTGACTGGCAGGTAGATGAACCGATCATATCGGAGAAGGATAAACTTTGGATGACACTGGAGGAATTTACCATTCATAGCGAAGGAGGATTGTAATGGGATGGTTTGACGTTTTCAAAAGAAGGCCGGAGGAAATAGAGCTCCTCGATTTGTCCTGGTTGAAAGTAGACATGCATTCTCATCTGATTCCGGGAATCGACGATGGCTCCAAGTCCATGGAAGAATCCCTGGATTTGGTGAAAAGGTTGGCAGATTTTGGTCTGAAAAAGATCATCACCACCCCACATATCATGTCGGAGTATTACCGCAATACGCCCGAAATCATCGGAATGGGTTTGGAAGACCTTAGAAAAGCTGTCAAAAACGAAGGTATTTCCATTCAAATTGAAGCGGCAGCAGAATATTACATGGATGAGATTTTTCTCGAAAAAGTCAAATCCGGTGAAAAGATGCTCACTTTTGGAGAGGAGTATATCCTGGTTGAAACGGGATTTATCAACAAACCCCAAATGCTTTTGGATACCATATTCCAATTGGAAATGGCAGGATATAAGCCGATTCTCGCTCATCCGGAGCGATATCAATACCTGATTGGAGACAAAAAACTTCAAGAGGAACTGATTGACAGAAAGCTGCTTTTCCAGGTGAATCTCCTGTCATTTACAGGTTTTTATTCCAAGCAGGTCAAAGATTTTGGAGAATTGCTTGTTGAAAAAGGAGTCGTAGCCTTACTCGGAACCGATTGTCACAACTCCCGCTATTTGGATATGTTGGAGACTTTGCCCAAGCACCAAAAAATCTACGAGAAAATCCAAAACCTAGATTTAATCAACACCCGACTGTAAAATCAGACCTATGAATATTCTGATTACTGGCATCACCGGGTTGTTCGGAAGTCATCTTGCTAAGGAATTTAGTCGGATGGGAAATATTCATGGACTGAAAAAAGAGCAATCAAAGCTGGATCTTTTGAATGATCTTGACTTTGAGATCAAGTGGCACAAGGGTGAACTTTCCGATACGGAATCATTGCAAAAAGCACTCAAAGGAATAGATCTGGTCATCCATTCTGCTGGTTTGGTTTCCTTTTCCTCAAAAGATCAGGAAAAACTTTACGAAGTCAATACCATCGGCACTGCCAACCTGGTCAATGCCATGCTGAGTGAAGGAGCCAAAAAGCTGGTCTATGTGAGTTCGGTGGCTGCAATCGGTAGAAGTCCTGAACTGAAGGTAATCAACGAGGAATTCAAATGGGTAGAATCTCCTCTGAATACAGAGTACGGAGTGTCAAAGTATTGGGCAGAACTAGAAGCCTGGCGCGGAGAGCAAGAAGGGCTAGAATTGATTGTGGTCAATCCTTCTATTCTCCTGGGAAAGGCAAGCTATGCCAAAAGCAGTACTTCGATCTATGCTTATGTTTTGGAGGAAAACAAGTTTTATCCCAAAGGGGATCTGAATTTCATAGATGTCCGAGACGCTGCTATCCTCACGAGATTATTGGTTGAAAATCAAGCGTGGGGGGAGCGGTTTATTTTAAACAATGACTGTATTTCTTACCAGGAATTCTTCTCCGAAATAGCGGCTGTTTTTGGCAAAAAAGCTCCAAAATTCCCTGTAAGTAACTGGCAAATTTCTCTTGGGGCACTGGCATTTTCTATTCTGCGGTTTTTGGGATTGAGCAAAAGTCCTTTAAATAAAAAGACAGCCATGATTTCGCAACAGTCAATTCGTTTTGATAACTCCAAAATCCAAAGATTGCTGGACTATAGGTATTTTTCACTGAGAGAAAGCCTCGAATGGGCCAAAATGCCTTGAAGCAAACTATTTTTTTGCGGCCTGCGTTTACCCAAATAATTACACCCAAACCAACCGATTTTCCAAGTTTTGAAAAAAACTTTCATGAATGGAAAAATTAACAAAAGTCAATTTTGAGATCCCTGTTTTATTGGTATCTTAAATAAACCATAATACCATCGAATGACCGGAGATCACGATCAAGACTGGGAAGAGGATAAAAAGCTCGTGGAGCGTTTTGAAAATTCCCTGAAATCAAACCTGGACCTCTATTTCGAAGAAGAAGAACTGGAAGATATCATCCGGTTTTATTTCGATCAGCAAAAATTCCTCAAAGCACTTAGAGCCTCCGAATATTCCCTGGAGAAGTTTCCTTTTTCAGTTGAAATCCGTTTGCTCAAAGCTCAATGCTTAATTTTCAACGATGAGCTGGACGAAGGTTTGAGTATTTTGGAAAATCTCAATAACCTATCTCCAAACAACGAGGACATTGTTTTGGCTTTGGCAAATGCCCAGATACTTGCAGGCAATCACCAGGAGGGAATAGAGCTTCTGGAGAATTATTTACCCATGGCAGAAGATAAGGCTGAGGTGTTTTATTCCCTGGGAAATCTCTATCGCGCCAAAGGTGACAACGCAAAAGCCAGTGACTATTTCAAAGAGGCCGTGAAAAACCGGATCAATCACGAGGATGCACTTTTTCAGCTGGCAATGATCACCGAGGAGGAAGGTTCATTCGACGAAATCCTCCAGTTTTATCAAGAATTTATTGATCAAGATCCCTATTCTGCCGGTGCTTGGTACAATCTGGGTGTGGTTTACAATCGGCTTGGCAGATTTGAAGATGCTATTTCTGCCTATGAATATGCATTGATTATCGATGATGCATTTGCTTCAGCGTATTTCAACATGGGTAACTCCCTGATGAATACCAATCAGTATGAAGCAGCCCTGGAAGCCTACCAGAATACCATCAACTGTGAAGGTGTCAATGCCGAAAACTGCTGCTACATGGGTGCTGCCTATGAGAAGTTGGGCAAGATTGACGAGGCGTTCAAGTATTTTAAGAAATCCGCAAAACTGGACGAGGAATACGACGATGCTTGGTTTGGTCTGGGAATGTGTATGTTGAAAAAGGAAAAATTTTTCGAGGCAATCCACTATTTCAAAAAAGCCCTCAACCTGAATAAGGACAATGCAAACTATTGGGTAGGTCTGGCTGACGCCGAATTCAATCTGGGAAATATGCAGGCTAGCTCTGAAGCATACGAGGAAGCCATCAATCTAGAACCCGGAATCATGGAGACCTATGTCAATCTTTCTGTGATATATTTTGAGCAAAACCGATTTGAAGAGGCAATAGATGTCGTCCGCGAAGGAATCGAGGAAGCTCCTGAGGAACCTGAGTTATATTATCGCATGGTAGTTTACCTAGTCAAGATGGGCAAATACAAGGATGCGTTTTCATATTTGGAAAATGCATTAACTTTGGACTTTGATAGGCATACCATCTTGTACGAATTGATGCCGGAGCTGAAACAACAAAAGGCCATCTACAAGATCATCGCCCAATACCGGGATGACCATCCCAGCTCTAAACTTTAAAACCTGGCAAATGAATTATGTGCTGAAGAATATTCCTGTACGGACTGAGAAGCCACGTACCACGGGATTTACTATGGCTATGGACAAAGGTCTTAGCCTTCGGGAAACCGAGGATTTTGTAGATAGCTGCTCAGATTATGTTGACATCGTCAAGCTGGGTTGGGCTACTTCATACGTCACCAAACATCTCAATGAAAAACTCGCGGTCTATAAGGCCGCCGGAATTCCGGTTTATTTGGGAGGGACACTTTTTGAAGCTTTTATCGTAAGGGGTCAGTTCGAGGATTACCGCAGGGTTTTAGACAAGTATGAGCTTGAATTTGCCGAGGTGTCCGATGGTTCAATTTCCCTAAACCATGACAAAAAGTGCGAATACATCTCAACTCTTGCGCAGCAAGTGACCGTCCTTTCCGAAGTTGGTTCTAAAGATGCCGCCAAAATCATCCCCCCCTATAAGTGGATCGAGCAAATGCAAACCGAACTTGCAGCCGGAGCATGGAAGGTAATCGGAGAAGCACGCGAGGGTGGAAATGTCGGTTTGTTCCGTGATTCAGGCGAGGTTCGTCAAGGATTGGTGGAGGAAATTTTGACCCAGGTACCAGAGGAAAGAATCATCTGGGAAGCTCCTCAAAAATCCCAACAAGTCTGGTTTATCAAACTCCTCGGAGCAAATGTGAATCTTGGAAATATCAGTCCATCCGAGATTATTCCTTTGGAAACCATCCGACTTGGACTAAGAGGGGATACTTTTGACCATTTCCTTGGGGAAATCAAACTTTAAGCAAATCCAAACTAAAGTAGGCTGATCGATTCATCGGTCAGCCTTTTTTTCTATATGAATTCAATAAAAAAATACGCACTTACCTACCTCAAGGGAATGGCTATGGGTGCAGCGGATATCGTTCCCGGGGTGTCAGGAGGATCGATTGCTCTGATCGCCGGAATCTACCAAGAGCTGCTTAATAGTATCAATTCTTTTTCAGTTGAAAATCTCAAACTTCTGGGAAAACTGGAAGTAAAAGCATTTTATAAGGCTGTCAACGGATCATTTTTGCTCAGCCTGCTATTGGGGATTTTGACAAGCATATTTGCGCTTTCCAGCCTGATCACTTTTTTGATGAGTGATCATCCTATCCCCTTATGGTCTTTTTTTACAGGGCTGATTTTGGTCAGTGCATTTTTGATTTTGAAGGACATCAAGAGATGGCATTCAGGTGTGGTTTTGGCAGTGGTGACTGGAACTGTCATCGCTTGGTGGGTGACCAATTTACCACCGACGACCACGCCTGATGCATTGTGGTTTACGTTTGTTTCTGGAGCAATCGCCATCTGTGCAATGATTCTACCGGGAATCAGCGGAAGTTTTATTCTATTGATTTTAGGGCAATATGAGCCGATTCTTCAGGCTGTCAACGAGCGAAATTTCCTGAAGTTGTTTGTATTTGCTGCCGGATGTGCAGTCGGGATTCTGTCATTCAGCAGAGTTGTTTCCTGGCTTTTGAAAAAATACCATTCAGCCACGATTGGCCTGCTTTCAGGCTTTATGCTGGGTTCAGTCAATGAACTTTGGCCTTGGAAAGTAGTCACAGCCTGGAGAACTTCCTCGAGCGGAGAGCAAAAACCCTTCCTGACAGAAAACATCCTCCCCGGTAGCTATTTGGAACAGGTCGGAGAACAGCCGCAGATCCTGGCTGCTGTTTTGGCGTTTTTATTCGGAATCGGATTGGTTCTTTTTATTGAATGGTTGGCATCTAAACTTTTGGACTGATGAGAAAATTCGGTTTGATAGGTTATCCGCTTACACATTCCTTTTCCAAGAAGTACTTTTCCTCAAAGTTTGAAAAAGAGTCCATATGGAACTGTGAGTTTGATCTTTATGAAATTCCCCAAATCGGAGAACTTGAAAAGGTTTTAGCAGAAAATCCAGAGCTCGAGGGCATGTCTGTGACGATTCCATACAAACAGGAAGTGATTCCTTTTCTGGACGAACTTGATCCTGCATGTGCCGAAATCGGCGCAGTTAACTGCATCCAAATCCGGGACGGAAAGCGAAAAGGCTTCAACACGGATTACATCGGTTTCAAAAACTCCCTTCAAAGTTGGCTTGGTGATATCCTTCCCAATGCGCTCGTCTTGGGTACAGGCGGTGCGTCAAAGGCGGTAAAAGTTGCATTACGGGACCTTGGAGTAGATTTTCTTTCAGT
>DATIAI010000678.1:0-4332 GCA_035458065.1 Algoriphagus sp.
TACTCCTGCCCATGGGTTATTTTGTCCCAAATACCCATTTTCACCTCCCTGAATAGAATTAATGAAAAACCGGAGTGTAAATTCTTTGTACTTAAGCGTGTTTTGAATTCCTAAACGATAGGCTGGTTCAGTTCTTCCCAATATTTTACGATCTCCCTGAGGTGTGATGCTTCCATCTCCATTCAAATCTCTCAGCTTGTACAATCCGGGCTGAAAACCCGCAGGAACCTCATCCCCTATTTGCCAAATTCCTTCAATGTCATAATTGTAAATCGTACCGATAGATTGGCCAATGAAGAGATTATTGGCTATAAGGTCGTCCTCTACACCATCGCCATCTCTGTCCAAGCCAATTAAGCTGACGATTTCATTCACGTTTCTTGAGAAATTGAACCCTATATCCCAGGAAAAATTTGAGGACTGAATTGCCTGTGCATTAAGTACAAGCTCAATACCCCTGTTTTCAATTTCTCCCACATTGGAGGAAATGCTGGGAAACCCGGTGATATTTGGCAATACAAAGTTCCAAAGCAGGTCGTTAGTAGTCGATAGGTAATAATCCACATTCGCAGAAACGCGGCTGTTGAAAAGATCCAAATCCAAACCAAAATTCAATCCCGAAGTCCTTTCCCAGGATAGATCCGGATTGGAAAGCGAAGTGATCCTTTGACCATTCACCGTTGTTCCTCCATCCTCAAACACATACTGGGAGGCTGTCCCGGAAGTCACAGTTGCCAGAGAACTATAGCGATTGGTCAGGTTGCCTGTGATTCCGTAGGAAGCCCTGAATTTCATGAAGTTGATTTGTTCCACTTCGTTAAGAAAAGATTCCTCTGAAAGGACCCATCCCAGTCCTATTGATGGAAAGGTCCCAAACTTGTTGTTTTCGGCAAATCCACTGAATCCATCTCTCCTTATGGTAGCTGTCAACAAATATTTCCTTTTAAAGTCATAGCTAAGCCTCCCCATCTGGTAGAGGTAGCTTTCCTCCCAGGCACTTGATCCTATTCTCTGGATTAAGGCTTGTTGAAGACTGTTATAGGAAAGAATCAAATTGGAATAGTCCACGCCTACGGCTCTGGTTTCATCAAATTTGATTTTGTTCATCCCATACAATCCAGTCAGGGTTATTCTGTGATTGCTACTGATTTCCTTGGTATAGGTGATGATATTATCCAATAAGACATCATTGGTCCAGCTGTTGCTCTTTTGGGCTCTCCCAGCCAGGCCTCCGTCATAGGGATTCGAAGTGCTGAAGTTGGACCACCTGTAATTGTTGCTGAAGTTTAAACGATAGCTAAGCCCTTCGATTTGAGGGATTTTCACATCTGCATATAAGATTCCAGAGATATTATTTCTCAAATCCCTGTTGTCTGCCTGGGCGATCAAAAAGGGATTTAACCGGAAATCTCCCAATGGATTAATAATAAACTCTCCGTCTTCATCATAAGGAGTCACTAAAGGACTCATGGTTGGAATGATGTTGAATTCAGGGCTTTCTCCGGAATAGTCGGTAAATGATCCAAACGTATTCACGCCGATTTTAAGCCAATCCGTGATGTCTGTATCAAGGTTAATTCTTCCAGTTACCCGGTTAAACTTATCATTAAGCATCCAGCCTGTTTGATCTGTGTAGCCACCGGAAATAAAATAAGAGGTCTTCTCCGAGCTGCCCCGAATACTGATCTGATGGTCGACGATATGTCCGGGATCAGTGACTTCCTCATACCAATTGTAATCAGTGCCGTTATTCAATCCTTCGATTAAGGGAGGAAAAAAGCCCGTGTTGTTTTGAAGCGTCCAGTCTGGGTTTTCAGTAAGATAATCAGGAGCAAGGTAGCCTCTTTGCCAATCCACGTCTCTGGCACTTTTCAGATAATCCTCCCTTCCCAAAGGTTTTAATTCAGTCGAGGGAGTCTGTGTAGCCACAAATCCGGAATAACTGATTACAGGCTTTTGGGATTGTCTTCCGGTCTTGGTAGTAATGATGATAACTCCATTCGCAGCCTGGGCACCGTATATGGCCTTACTACTAGCATCTTTTAAAACATCAATTGATTGGATGTCCTTTGGATTTAAGTCGGAAATCCTTCCTCTGTAAAAAATTCCGTCCAGCACAATCAACGGTTGTTGATTGCCATTCAATGAACTCTGTCCCCGGATTTCAATGGAAGGGTCCTCTCCAGCTTTGGCTACCTGTCCTATATTCACACCGGGTGTGGAGCCGTTTAGGGCCTGAAGAATATTTGTATTGGGAGACTCCTCAAAATTCTTCAATGGCGCAGAAATCACAGCACCGGTTAAATCAGATTTTTTGCTAGTTCCATAACCGATTACCACCACTTCATCCAAATTGGAAGTATCGGTACCGAGGATAATATCAATTACTGTCCGATTTCCTACCTGTACTTCCTGAGTTTTAAAACCTATAAAGGAGAATACCAAAGTTGAATTTTCATCCGGAACAACAATGGTATATTTCCCATCCAAATCACTTACAACACCAGTTGTGGTTCCTTTCACAATAATCGAAACACCTGGTAAAGCGTCTCCCTGATCATCCACCACGGTTCCGGAAATTGAAATATCAAGATACCCTTTGATGAACTCATACGGGGCATTTGCACTCTTCAAATCCGGTTGGTCAGCTATTTTGATATAACCTCTTATTTCCCTTGGAATAAAGGAATTTTCGGATGCAATTAGATAATTTAAATTGCCTGAAATAAAGAGTAATGTTAGCATTAAGGATGATATTATTTTCCTTAACCTCAGTAAGTAAATATTCTTTTCCATATTATTTTGGGTTGACGTTTAACTCATATTTAAATGCCTGAAAGTGATTTTTCCTGGCTGAATTGTGAGCAGGATATCATGTCCATAAAAGTAGACTTACCAGCCTAATGGAAATTTCACAGTATTTGCAGGTAATGAAAAAATTCTTGCACAATGTCCCAGCGCATGAAAAAGGCACAACCTAAGGGCTTAAGCCTTAAAAGGAAAAGGCTGTATTAATCAGGTTCGAAATCGAATTATTCTGATTGGAAGCTTAAAACAATTGCTCCATTCTAACTGTCTTCCCCGAAAAGTTTAAACAATCTTTAAAAATTACTTTTTGAGTAATTACTAAACAAATTAAGTTGAGGAGCCGGCAAAACATTTTCTAATCACTGAAAATCTGTTAACCATGACCTAAAGTGAAAAAATTATATTCACTGAATTATTACACAGGATTTTTTTGCTATTGATTTTATATTAAAACGATTGATATACAAATCTACTTTAGCCTTGCATATTCAAATAATTAAAATTCATGTCAAAAAAGGACAGGTAGGTGAAAGAGAGCAGTACCTCTCAACCTAATAATACCCTTGAGTTTCCAAAAACATTTTAATCCAGCTGCCGGTTTAGAAATTCAATTTCATCGGATAAAAATTGTCCATTTCTTAAAAAATCTGATTTGAAAAGGGATTAAAAGTTTTTGAGAATGGAAATAGGGAGGTTTAAAACCCTATGTAGAGTGAGATTTTTATTCCAGTCTGGAATCAAAACTTTTCTTCCCAAAAAATCCCAATTAAAGCCTATTCCAGTATCTTCTTGAACTCCATAGCGAACCTCTTTCCAATCTTTCTTTGGCCCGCAGAATTAAAATGAATCTTATCTCCCTTGTCTTTCAAATCCTTGGTGCTAATCAAATAGGCATTCGGATCAGATGCAGCATAATCACGGATTTGTTGATTGATTGCCTGCCAATTCGAATCTGTTTTTGAAAAGGATCCCAATTCCCCGATTACTATTGGCAAGGTCATGTCCCCTACTTCATTTCTAAACTTACTCATTAAAACCTTGAGTTGGCTGCCATAGGCATCGATGGTCTCCTTCTGGCCTGCATCACTCTCGCCCTGAAGCCATATAATGCCTTTGACCTTTCCATATTCGGAACCGATTTTTGCCTTTTCACTGAAATTTTTGAACAGGGTCACATTTCGATAAGTAGAATCATTGATCCATTGGCTTATAGAACTTCCACCTACTGCTGTTGGAATCAATAAAATCGAAACAGAGTCCGGAACATGTCTCAGCAAATGTTTACCAAAGGAAAGACCGCAATCCAGCCCAGTCATCGTCGGTTCATAAAAATGAAGAGGTTCTTTTGCCAGTATCAATTCCCCACTTTGATTGATTGTCAAAATGCGCTCATTTGGAATGGTGTCTTTGGGTTCAACCAATCCCCTCCCTGCCATATTGGATTGGCCGGCAAGTATAAAAACCCACAAATATTTTTTCTCGGGTAAATTCAGCGGCTTACTTTCCACTTTCGGGAAATTTTGA
>DATIAI010000679.1:0-2553 GCA_035458065.1 Algoriphagus sp.
GTCTTTGTCCGAAAAGTGAAAGCCGATATTTCGCATATTGGCAGCACCGAGCAATGCATCGCAGATCACGTGAATGAGCACGTCAGCGTCTGAATGGCCAACTGCGCCTTTTTCATGATCCACTTTGATGCCGCCCATCCAAAAGTCATAGCCGGGCTGAAGTTGGTGGACATCATATCCAAATCCTATTCTGAATGGAGTCATTGATTAATGGATTGGTAATATAAAACTGAAGCCTGGTCTTCCTTGAGAAGTTGGCTTGCCCAGGATTTGATCTGAGGAGCTTCAATCCTTGATTTTTCTTCAAATTCTTTCCAATATAAATCAGGATTGCCCAAATGGGCAAAATAAGCCAGATTCATTGCCCGGTTGAGGACCTGAACGGATTCATAAGTCTTCATGGCTTCCCCTTGGTTTTTGATTTTTTGAAGTTCTCTTTCCGAAATTTCACTTGCCAAAAACTCCGCTATTACTTCGTCAAGAGCCTGTTCAGCATCTTTGGCAGAGATTCCTGTCTCCATTTTTCCGGAAAAAACCAAAAGACCGGGATCCACCGAACCGGTGATATATCCACCGATGGAAGCAAATATTTTCCCGTTTTTGACCAGTCTTTGTTCGAGCAACGCAGATTTTCCAGAACCCAAAATATCACTGATCAAGTCAGCTTCGAGGTAGCCTGCTTGGCCTTTTGCTGGCATTTTATAGGCTTTATACAAGGCGTCAGTCGGGACTTTTGCCTTTATTTCCTTTGATTTCTTTCCGGTTTGATTAGGTTCGGACAGGATTCCATTCTGCCTTTGTGGGTTTGAAGGAATCGGACCAAACCATTTTTCAGCCAATTTCTCAATCTGAGCCAATGTGACATCGCCTGCTACCACAAGAATAGCATTACCCGGATGATAATGGGTTTTGTAAAAATCCCAGACATCCTCACGGGTATACCCTTCGATATCGCTTAGGCTTTGCCCGATCGTAGGCCATCGGTAGGGGTGGCGTTCAAATGCAAGATCCCGCATGTGATGCCAAACATCCCCGTAAGGCTGGTTTAGGTAGCGTTGCTTGTACTCTTCCATGACCACTTTGCGCTGGGTTTCGATGGTTTTTTCGCTCAGGGTGAGCTGCAGCATTCGGTCAGATTCCAGCCAAAAAGCAGTTTCGATATTGGCTGCCGGCAAAGTCATGTAATAATTGGTGATATCTGGGCTGGTGAAAGCATTGCATGATCCGCCGACAAGCTCCAATTCCCTGTCAAAAACCGGGACGTTTGCAGAACTGCCAAACATCAAATGCTCGAAAAAGTGCGCCAGACCGGTTTTCCCTTCCTTTTCAAATCGGGACCCCACTTTGTAGAGTAGATTGAAAACGGCGATTTTGCTGGTGTGATCTTCATGGACAATCACTTCAAGGCCGTTGTTCAGGAAAAATCTATGGTAAGGAAACATTCAGGTTGAAATTGCTTTATTGGTAAATGAGAAATGGAGGAATAGGTTTAGGGAAAGGATCAAAATCATCCGATTTTTTCTTTTTTTAGCGCTGTCTCCACCATTGATGTAAGTTGTCCCGTTTTTTACAAAAAAAACCGAACTTTGGTTCGGATCGCTAAGTTAGAGTTCCCAAACATACATCACCCATTCCGATGAAAAAACACTGCGTAGATCTGAATAAGACGGGACAGTTTTCGAGATTTTTTTTGGATTACATAGAAGGTAAAGAAACATTAAGGCCATTTTATTCACATCTGCCCAAGCTGGAGAGTTTCCGCGAGGCCATTTCTGCAAAAAGCTTTCCTGTCAAAAACAGAGAAATCCTGCATCGGGCGTTACAAAATCAATATGCCGGAGTTGAGGTAACTGAAGTGGTTACCAAAAACTTGACATCTCTTCTCCATGAAAAAACTTTCACGGTTACTACCGGCCATCAACTGAATCTTTTCACCGGACCTCTCTACTTCATTTATAAGCTCGTTTCCACGATCAATCTTGCCAAAAAGCTGAAATCCGCTTATCCGGAATTTCATTTTGTGCCGGTGTATTGGATGGCCACCGAGGACCATGATTTTGACGAAATCAATTTTTTCAAGCTGGATGGCAAAAAGTACCAGTGGACCTGTAGTCAAAAGGGGGCAGTCGGAGATTTTGAGCTGGATGAAACATTCAAGGCTTTTTTAAAAGAGACGCATTTTGCACCCGAAGTATTCAAGAAAGCTTACCAAACCAGTAAAACGCTCAGTGAGGCGGTAAGAAAATACGTCAATCAATTATTTGGAGATGAAGGATTGGTTGTGGTTGATGGAAATGATGCTTCTCTTAAATCGATTTTCAAGCCAGTCATAATTTCTGACCTTTTTGATCATATCCCATATGAGGAGGCACAAAGGGCAACTCAGGCATTAGAGCAGCTGGGTTACAAAAGCCAGATTTTTCCAAGGGAAATCAATCTCTTTTACCTGGATAAAGGAATCCGTGAAAGAATTGAACGATCGGGTGAGGGGTATCAGGTTTTGAATTCAGAAATCAGATTTTCTGAGGATGAATTGAAGGCACTTATTGATTC
>DATIAI010000680.1:0-5427 GCA_035458065.1 Algoriphagus sp.
GATTGATCGGAACTAAAGCCTCTCCCGGATCAAACTCTCCCCAGGAATTCGGTACATGATTTTCCAATTCCTCGTCTTCAAAAAGACACTCCCCGGTTTCCCCGTTACATTGATACTCATCCGCTGCAGACCCCATGTCCACATTGGTCACATCATAGATTTTGCTGTCATGCGAACCATATCTGGAGGTATTTTCCTTATCAGGAAAATTGAACGCCAGGGCTGCAAACGCTGCCAGCACAAAGGCCAGTAGCGGTAGCTTATTGATTAATTTGTTCATAATCATGGACCCTTTTTTAACCCATCAAAAAGGGACAAACCGTTTCATCCACAGCCTACTCTGAAAAGGGTTTTCGGCATCGCCCTAGAGGGAATTGATCAGCGCAGACCCGCCTCGAGCTCAGGTCATTTCGAGGGATGAAATTCCCAATGTCATTTTTTGCAGCCCTGGCCTTATTCCAATTTTGGGCTGCGGAGCGGTGATCACACCTCACCGCTCCATATTTTTAACCTTTGAGGTTTTGCAAACCTCGAAGGTTTTTAGAATTCCTGCTGTTCGGCATTACCTGCTGTTCTGCATCCGCGATCATTATCGGGAGTAAAGTCGAAGGGCTTATCATAGGATTTGTAATCCGCATCAACGAAAGGTTTGCTATTCGACTCTTCGATATTTATCCGGAGCAATGGACCTTCAATTTTCCGGAGACAATTACCGTTTATAATTTTCACACCCAGAAAGAAGGGTGCATTTTTTGCCTCGTTTATTGATTTAATGGTGTTGGAGATGCCCGGACAATAGGGTTGTTAACTTTCATATAAATTTCCTTCGTCTTTTAGTTTGAATTGTTTAATTTCTTGATGAAGAGTTGTTTAACTGACCCTGTTGCCCCTTTATTTTTTAGCCGTAAAGCAATCTTTACGGCTTTTTTTGAAGATGCAATGTCCAGCCATTTATCGGGGGTAAGGGGCCAGTCCCGAACTTGATTCGGGAGGATTTATTATTCAATCGCCAAGCCTGTTCAAAAACCATGGATTGAACCTTTCATTTCCATTGCGCTGGCGATAGGCATCATTTTTCCAAATAAACTGACAGGGCCATCGCTGGGGAATTTCTGATTTTTCATTTCCCGGGGTTGAAACCCCGGGCTATTTATAGTTGGACCCCTTCAGGGTCAGGCTGAAATGAACCTTTCTACCTCCTTGCTTCCTAACCTCCATACCTATACACCTCCTTGCTTCCAACTTCCCAACTTTCAAACCTGCAATCTTAATTATCCAATTATTCCGCCACAACTCCCCTTTGTCCTATAATTCTCAAAATGAAAACAAAGGCTTGTCAAAGGGGGTAAGGGGCTAGTCCCGAACTTGATTCGGGAGGATTTAGGTCTCAAATCTTTCAATCACCAAACCGGGTCAAAAACCATGGATTGAACCTTTCATTTCCATTGCGCTGGCGATAGACCTTATTTTCCAGATGAACTTACTGGGCCATCGCTTCTCCCAATTATCATCGTAATTCCCAGGGTTGCACCCTGGGCTATTCAAAGTTGGACTCCTTCAGAGTCCGGTCTTCATTTTTCACCAAAACCTTTCAATCCTGGTTGCGATTATCAATTCTTCGAGTCTTAGAATTCACAATTAGCCAATTACTAATAACCACTTACTACTATTCACTGAACATCGATCACCATCCACTTCCAACCTCCATACCTATACACCTCCTTGCTTCCAATCTCCCAGCCCCTGCACTGAGCATGGTGGGTGAGCGATGGTGAGTGAGCGAAGTCGAACTCAGTCGAACCACACCCAGGGCTATTAAGATTCGACCCCTCTGGGGTCACTATCCCCATGAGATTTTTTTCCATCATGTATTCCAGGATCCCATTTTCAACCTTCCACACCTGAGGTAAGTCCGTCGAAGCATCCAACTTCACGACCTCCGTCTTCCGAGTCCATAAACAGAGCATTTCCGAATTCCGAATTCCGACATCTGAAATCTCTCAATCTCTGAATCTCCCATTCTCTAATCCCTGTTCCCAAATCCCTAGTGCCTAAACCTCCAACTTCCCAACCACAGCACAGAGCTTTTCGAAGTGTCCAATCTCCCAATCTCTCAATCTCTCAATCTCCAATCTCCAACTTGTGCTGAGCACCTTACCGACGAGAGTCGGGAAGTTCGAAGCATCCCTATTCCCTTTTCACCAATCCCCAAACCGCCACTCCAATCAACCCCAGATTCATCCAGAAATGCTCCGCCCAGCCGAGGCTCTCCAGGATTCCGGCACAGTTGCAGGGCACCCGGGGAAAAGCTCCTACCCAGATCAGACCCACATAGGTGATAAATACCGTCAGCAGCAAGGCGCTGCCGAGATATCCCCACCACCGGGTCACTGAAAAGAGCAGGAGCAGGGCGAGTAGCAACTCAACTCCAGGTACTGCATAACTTAGGATTTCTGCCAGCTCTTCGGGAAAAGTTTGATTGCGAAATGAATTCCGACTATCCTTAAATCGGATCAATTTGTCCAGACCTGTGTAGCCCCAAATAGCAATTAGTATGAAATAAGAGGAATGATCCAGAAACTTTTTCATGGCTTATTATTTACCAGCCAACTTCAAAAGCATCGGTGATTTTTTCAGGATTTAGGGACGAAAAGCCAAAATTTGATGACTTTGGGACGAAATGAGCCTTTCCTCTGGGAATTATCAAATGCTTACTCCACTATTAAACAATTGCTCCGCTATTCCAAATCCGCGACAATTGTCGGGAGCAATGCCAAACCACTTGTCGTAAGATTTGCAACCTGATCCCAAATTTTCAGATCACATCTCCGCAAGCCCCCTCTCTTCAAGGAGAGGGCGGGGGGTGAGGTTCGATTAGTTTGATTTTCCTAAAGTCGGGATTTTTATTTTCCATACTTACAGCTATCCGGTTAACCTTTTTTTGTCCAAAACTCCTGTCTAAAAAAAAATCAAACCATTAAGCCATAGACAGATATCATTCGTCTAATTAACTGTCGATTAATCTAAATCATTAGAAATAAAAAACGGTTTATTAGTTTTGATTTTTGGTTCTTTTTTCTAATTTGCTAATAATAAGGCCTTTTTAGTTTCCCGGGTGTGTTAAGGTGGGCGTCGGCAAATAGTTTTTTTGCGATGCCATTGGAATCTATTTGCTGAACATTTAATGGTACTTACCGAACGAAGAATCATCTATGCTCAGGATATTATGATTTTGACCGGAAGGAGTAGATCGTACGCTTATTATAGTATGAAGCGCGTGAGGGAGCATTACGGAAAATTAAAGCATCAACTGATCACCTTTCAGGAATTTGCTGACTTTCATGATATCCCCGTTACCGATTTGAGATTTTCTCTGATCGAGAAAACCCAAACAAAATAAAAAACGGATTCCATCTTAGATGAAATCCGCCTTGATTGGGGTTTTCCCACCGGAATGACGATCCGGTAAATGCATAGCTTGCGATGGTAAAATAGACATGTTTTAATACCAGGCTTCTTGCCAAATAGCCTGTACCCGATTGCTGTTACAGTTTTAGTTTTGTTTTCAAACCCTTGTCAGGGTAGTTAGGCATTCTCGGAAAATGCTTCCGGTGAACCGATTGCCCTGTTTTCCCGATGCGGAGTTTCGCTTGACTTGAGTGTGGCCTGCCCGCAGGTCCAACTGGCTCATTTCCTTTTCTTTGATCATAAGATGAATTTTATGAAATCGAGCACGACGACAATCTTCAGACTTTGGGATGATTATCAAGCGTGCGAGATTCCATGTGGTTTTTAAAATGTTTTATTTAATTCACATGAAAAGTATATTCACCCCTCCTGAGATTCAGTTTTCTGGGACGAATGCCCGGATAAAGTGGATCAATGATAAAATGAGGCTTTTCTTAAGGTGGCCAATTTTGATTTTGTTTTTTCTTTGGGGGTTTTATGCGCTATTCGATGGAGGTACTACGTATTTTTTTGAGCTTCCAAGTCAAGGGGTGGAATTTGCCACTATTACCGCCGTAATTGGGTTTCTCAGCTCCTGCATTTATTTCTTTTGGGTATTCCCCTCCCTTACCTATTCAAAAAATCCATTTTTTATTTTGGGAATTTCATGCATTGGAATTTTCTGTTTATCAGTGCTTAAGTATTTTCTCCTCCAATTAGTTGGAGTCAATCTTCATCCCCCTTTGATTTTTGCAGCCTATGAACTGATGAGGCAATGGGTGTTTTTGGTAGTGACTTTTACCGTTTGGGGTTTCTATGCCCTCATTAGGGCGCTTCAGGAAAAGCACAAGACGGAGATCAGGTTTGATAAACTGAAAATAGTCCATAATAATGCGCAGCTAAGCCCGCATTTTACACTCAACCTGATCGGGGATATTTCAGCCAAATCACTAAGATACTCACCTGAACTCTTCCTTGACCTCAATCATTTTATCACGATTCTGCGCTACGCCTACCTCGACAACGATAAATTCAATTCCCTGGCTTCTGAAATTGACGCCTTGTATTCATACCTCCATGGTCAAAAAATCAGGTTTGGGGAGACATTCTTTTTAAAGGACAAAATTGATCCGGACCTGCTAAATTTTGATGAACTCTATATGCCAAAATTGCTTTTGATCACCCTGATCGAAAATGTATTTAAGCATGGCATTTTTCAAGACTCCAAAAAACCTGTTTCCATTGAAGCCAAAATGTTGTACGAAGAGGAAAACAGTCCGGTATTTTTCTTTTCGACCCAAAATAAAATCAGTGAAGGATTGCCTCTGGAGAAAACCGGATTCGGGATCGAAACAGTCCGGAATCTGCTGGATTACTTTTTTCAAAATGCCCTTCTCACAACATCCTCGAATGGAACCATATTTTCCCTTAACCTTACTATCCCTTATGCAAGACCAAATCAAACTTGGCCTGATCGATGATGAGCCTTTGGCCTTGGACAGACTCAGGTATTTCATTTCCGGTATTCCTGGCTATGAGGTGGAATTTGCTGTAACCAATCCAATTGAGGGCCTTCGGTTAGCAAGTTTGAAGGTTTGTGACATCCTAATCACGGATGTCCAAATGGAAAAACTCAATGGTTTGTTGATTTCAGAGCAAATGGAAGAGTTGGGGGTTCCGGTGATTATTTGTTCTGCCCATCAGGAATTTGCACTTCCTAGTATCAATGTATCGGTAGCTGCCTACCTGCTAAAACCGGTAAATGCCTTGGATTTGAAAAAGGTACTTGAGAAAGTTTCCAGAAAAATGAACATCGGCAAACTCGCTGCCTTTGAAATTCAACGGGATTACTTATTGGTTGAGGATTATGCAAGTTTTGGCTACACCAAAGTTCCTTTTCAGAGCATTTATTATGTAGAACAGGCCCAAAACTACTCTTACTTTCACGCCCCTCCTCATGTGTACAAACAGCGATCCACC
>DATIAI010000681.1:0-3224 GCA_035458065.1 Algoriphagus sp.
TGAGCTAATTTCAATATGTGTTAAGTGACTTTTTATAAATCGGTTTTTTATCGGGGGTGGTAAAGACCGATTTTTTATTTCATCATATCCAATAGAAAGAATACCTGGAAATTAGGATATATGAGGAAGTAAGTTCGACCCTTTCAGGGTCGTATAGAATCATTCATTTGATCTGTGATCCAAGGGTTTCACCCGCGGCTATTCAAAGGTTTGACCCCCGTCGGGGTCAAGATTTTGAAACATAATTGAAAAGAATAAACGATCCTATAAGGATCGAACCTTTCAATAGCCCTAGGTGAAACCTAGGGAAATAGAAAATAACGAATGAGTACAACAACCCCGAAGTGGGTTGAACATAGGATTAATTGAAAAAAAAATACCAAACATTAAAAAACAACTGCTCCATAAAGCAATTATTGTTTGTTCACTCTAATTTTAACTCCTCGCACTTTGCGGTTAAAAAACTCAATAAGAAACCTTCGGTTCCAGCCACATCAAACCCAAACACAGCAGCACCCCCACCAACCAAAACCAGTTGGAAATCCTGCTGTAATTATTCTCCAAAATGCTTTCCTGGTCCTGAGTTCGAAAGGTTAGCGGTTTAATCAACGCACTTGCGTATAGGCTTGGCAACTCATCCTGCCCATACACATACACCGAAAAGTTCTCGCCAAAATCCACCCATCCCGCCGAATCGGACTGATAAATCCCTTTCGCCAAAAATGGATTGGTCAAAGCCCCAACCAAGTTCACCGAGTCTTCCTGATTATAAATCCACTTCGGAATACTATCCCTTTTGTTCAATTGGATTTCAGTAGAAATCCCAGATAATACCGGAGCAGCAAACTTCCAAGACAGAGGTTCGGCAGGTTCTAAGGCTCCAAAAAGTTCTCCCCAAATTGCATCATAGCCAACCTCATTTCCTTGAAGAAACAATGGAAACGTAGATGAATACAAACTTATCGCGATCTGCATTCCTCCTACTCGCTGAATAGCAATTGCATCCTCTCCCAGCACTTCTTGACCAGTTTTTTCAACCCAACTGAAAGGAGCGGCTTCCAGCTGATTTGCCAGCGTCCGGCTTTCTCCTGATCCGGCACTGTTCAGTTGAAAATCAGTTCCAAAAAGCCGATTGATTTGTCTGACTGTTTCCTCCGGTTTGGAGAGGTTCAAAACCACCAAAGCTCCCTCGGAAGACTTTACCCAATCCTGAAGTGACTTTAGCTCCAATTGCTGGGGATCGATCAGTCGGATTTGAAGGGAATCGGAATTAGGATCTCCTCCTTCCAAAACAGTCGCTCTCGACAGCCGGATTTCCTGACTTACTTTTTCTCCCTTGCTTTCCAGCCATTGACTCATGACCCGAACTTCCTGCCCCGGAAATGAAAACTCAAAATGATATTTCTTTGCCACAGCCGGCCCAATGAAGTATCTCAACACTGCCACTGAATCCCCATTGATCAGCAACGGAACTTCACTTCTCCTCTGTCCAGCGGTTTGAAAGGAGAGTTCGCCAGCGTTCCATCCTTTTTCCAAAACCACATTTGCCAACTCCATTTCGCCTTGGCCCAGCACAAGATTCGCGCTGTCTTTTTGAGAAAAAATCCGATAACTCAAGCTCTGATTCTCCCCTTTTCTAACATAGCCTTTCCAGGAAATATCACTGATTTGTCGATCAGATTCCGGCAAAATCCAGCTTACATTTTGATTTCGGAATGGGTAAAGGGATTCCTTTGAAAACTCCTCGCCCAAAAGAAAAACTCGCTGTCCCTCAGGCTGAAAATTCTCGACGGAAACAGCCTTTTTGATTTCCAAACTATCCTGCCAAAACTGCATAAGCTCCCGATCAACTTCTTCTGAATAAACCAATTTCGATGCTTCATTTTCAGAAATAGGACGGCTGGGCTGAAGAAGAAAAAGCCCAAAAAACAGCAGAAAAAGCAACAACAACCCCGATTTAATCCAAACCTTTTGAATCGAAGCGCCATTTTTCCATTGTAAAAAAACCGGAATCCCTCCACACAAAGCGGTCAGAAAAAGAACACCGATCAGTGTAGGCCAAGAAACTAAAGGAGCAAATTCCATCATTGTATTTTCCTACGAAATGCGTCTTTGAGTGAATTGGGAGCCAAATAGGAAGCCCCGGTATTTTTATAGCTGCCTGCGAAAGGATAGAGTTTTTCCCTCAGTTCATTCCTTCCTTTTCCCCCCAACTTACCCGATTCCAGTTCCTGCAAATGCAACAGCAACTTCAAATCATTGAGACCTGTGTATTCCATGCGTTTACTCCAGATTTCTCCGAGTTCTTGGACAGTTTTCCGATCTGTTGCCGTGAGTTCTGACTTGGCAAGCATTCCCAAAACCTCCGAAGCCAAAGGTTCGATTTGCTTTTCGAGTTCTACCAATTCCTTTTTCATTCGGGCATCCAAGTCTTTCAATTCACCGGTAAGCCGCTTTTCCTATTCCTTGATCGGTGGTGGATCATAGCCGGTTTTTTTCACATAAACCCGTGATTTTTGCTGAACCGTCTTGAGAAATTCCAAAGCCTTGTACTGAAAAGGAAGGGATTTCTCAGGTTCGAAAAGCCTCAGATAAAGCTCAGCCTGCCACATTTGCTCCAAGGCTGACTTCAGCGCGCCTTTCGTCGATTGCTCAAAATAAGTATTGACTTCTTCTGAATCATGAGCGTGCATGTACTCGCTCAGCAGGCTTTCAATTCCACCTTCAGAAGTCGTAGTTTCTTCTGCATGTTCCTCTTGATGATTGTGATTTTCAGGCTCAACCGCTACTTGGGTCTCATTTTCGCCCTCCTGATCATGCAAGTGCATGAATCCAGTAAGCAAATCTCCGCCCTCCTCAACTGATCCCCCACCGGCATCTGATTCAAATTCCTCCCCCATATATTGCCCATACCGCAGACGCAAGAGCTTTTGATCGTATCCGATTTCGTTGGAAGTAAAACCAAATTCCTTGTCCGTCTTTTTTGATTTTTCTGCAATCAACTTTTCGGTGTCGATGATTATCTGCCGCTGACTTCGGAAATACTCAGGTAGAAACTGCACCACCATTCCCTCCAATGCTGCATCGCTTTGGTCATTTTCATCCACGTATTTGATGAAATAAGTGTCTGTTCTGGAAAAATTCGCTTCGGGCCGCTTATTGTCAACCGCAGCCCAATAGTAATACAACTCATCACCGGGCTGGAAATCCAAGGCCTTGAAATC
>DATIAI010000682.1:0-4056 GCA_035458065.1 Algoriphagus sp.
ATGATTATTATTTGCTTTGGGGCGGAATCTGGGGCGGTCAACTTCAGTGGTATGACGATCAGAAATTGGTAGATGGTAGAAAAGGCCCAACGGACGGAATTCCTGCCAATGATGAAAAGGCACTAATGCCATTCATCGCAAAGCTTGGAGATTCGATGACTGAGCTGGCTGAAAAGCCAAAGGAGGTGTTGATCCTAGATGAAAATGGCGAAGCTATCAAAGCGGGTGATAACAATCGAAGATTTTTTGAAGCTGCGTGGATGCATAAGTTTAACGGAAAGTATTATTTATCCTACTCCACCGGCGACACACATTTCATCGCGTATGCAATTGGGGATAGTCCATATGGGCCATTTACCTATCAGGGAAATGTGTTGGAGCCCGTGGAAGGTTGGACCAATCACCATTCGATCGTGGAGTTTGAAGGCAAGTGGTATCTTTTTTATCACGACACAGAATTATCCGGAAAAACTCCACTCCGCAACATCAAAATGGCGGAGTTAACTCATTTGGAAGACGGAAAAATCCAAACCCTCAAGTCAACGAAATAGGGAAAACCGGCAAATCAATTCACTTTTCCAGAAGCGACTGAATCTGCTGATTGATCGCAGATACTTTTTCTTTCGCCTCTACCATTGGTAGACCTTCAGGAAGTCCCGGTCGCTGATGGCCCGTTTTGCTGAGCCAGGCATTTTTCAGAATTTCCTGACGTTGCTCGATCAGTTGAAGCACTTGCATTCCTTTTGGGAATGGTAAAAGCAACTCCTCGATCGTTTCGGCTTCGCTTAAATCATATTCTCCCAAACCCACAAGAATTTCCTTGGCCATCAGGAAATGCCCAGCTTCATCCGGATGGATCCCATCTTTTGCGAAAGCAAACTCGGGATTAAGCTTTCGCTCATCTTCCAAATGCTTTTTCATGGGCCAGTGAAGGTCGATCACTTTCCAAAAATCGGTGTAGCGACGACTGACCAACCAGTCTGAATAAAGATCCAGCACATTGGCATAAGCAGCTCCTTTCAGTTCATCATATACCGGGGGAGTGACATGGATGATTTCTGCTCCTGAGTTTTCAATGGCCTGATGCATCCATTCCATTCCAGCCTTGAATTTGTCAAAGCGTTCCTCGTCAAATGGCAGGTATATCCCATCGTTCATTCCATAGTTTGCAATGACCAAATCAGGTTTTAATTGAACCAAAACGCGCTGAAGTCGCTCTTTGAGGTCGGGTCTGGGGAATTTTCCATCTGCATGATTGGGTTCTGACAAGCCCGAAACGGTTTCGCTGGGCAAGCCGAGATTGATGATTTCCAGCTTTCTTTGAGGATATCGCAGCGTCAAATAGGCATCGATGTAGGATACGAATTTCCCGTTGTAAGTAATGCTGTTGCCCAAGAAAACGATCCTTTGGACTTCTTTCGAAATTGGATAAACCTGAGAAAATCCGGAAAATTGAAACCCAATAAAAATCAAAAAGAAGATGAATGCTTTTGGGTATCGCATGAGTTTAAGACTTGATAAGAAGAAAAGATACTTCCTTACTCCAAAAAATGAAAATCAATAAGGAGTGATCGATCAGTTTACTTTTTTCTCTCAATCGTGTAGCTCACCAGATCTCCCAAAGAAGTCTTATAGACTGAGTCCGGAAATTCTCTCAGAATTGCCAAAGCTTCTTGGAAAAACTCATCCATCTTTTCCTTGGCGTAGTCCAGACCTCCGCTTTTTTTCACAAAATCTATAACCTCGTTTACAGCTTTTTTATCCTCAGAGCGGTTGCGGATGAGATAAATGATCTTGCGTTTGGTGAGCCAATCTGTATTTCGTAGTGCATAGATCAGCGGCAGAGTCATTTTCTTTTCCTTGATGTCAATGCCTACCGGCTTGCCGATTTCATCTTCTCCAAAATCAAATAGGTCATCCTTGATTTGAAATGCCATTCCTACTTTTTCTCCAAAAAGCCGCATTTTTTCAATTGTAGATTCGTCATTTCCGACACTGGAAGCACCTACTGAACAGCATGAAGCGATCAAGCTGGCAGTTTTTTTCCGAATAATGTCATAGTAGACTTCCTCATCGACATCGAGCTTTCTTGCTTTGTAGCTTTGCAAAAGTTCGCCCTCAGACATTTCTTTCACTGCATTGGAGACAATCCGCAACAGATGAAAATCTCCATGATCCACGCTCAATAAAAGTCCACGGGAGAGGAGATAGTCCCCGACCAATACTGCAATTTTGTTTTTCCAAAGTGCATTAACTGAGAAAAATCCCCTGCGATAGTTTGCGTCATCCACGACATCGTCATGAACAAGTGTGGCAGTGTGCAGCAATTCGATCAATGCAGCACCGCGATGTGTTGATTCGTTGATTGTACCACAAACACCTGCAGTCAAAAACACGAACATCGGACGCATTTGCTTTCCCTTTCGCCTGACGATGTAATTGGTGATATGGTCGAGAAGCTTGACCTTGCTTTTCATAAAGTCCCTGAACTTATGCTCAAATTGAGCCATTTCCGCTTCAATCGGGACTTGTATTTGTTTTAGGTCTAGTTTCATTGAGGTTTAGGTGGCGTAAAAATAATACCCTTTAGCTCATGGGCAAATGATTCTCTTACGGACTGTTAATCAAACTGCACATTTGAAAGATCGTTTTGTGCTTTTTATGTATTTTGTATGAAATGCTTCAAAGTCTAAACACAAAACAAGGAATGCGTTATGAAAAACATCAGAATTGAAATTAAATGGGGTGTTCTTTTCATTCTAGTCGGATTGATCTGGATGGTCTTCGAGAAATCAATGGGTTGGCATGATGTCCATATCGACAAGCATGCGACCTATTCGCTTTTTATAGCTCCAATAGCCATTGCCATTTATGTTTTTGCGCTTTTGGATAAAAAGAGAAATTTCTATGGCGGAAAGATGACTTACATGCAGGGCTTTATTGCCGGCCTGATCATTACCCTGGTAGTCGTGATTTTGAGCCCACTTAGCCAGTACATTACCAGTACCTACATTACCCCGGATTATTTCAAAAATGTGATCGATTATTCCGTTTCCTCAGGACAAATGGAGCAAAGTGCGGCTGAAGATTATTTTAATCTGAAAAGTTACATGATGCAGTCGGTCATTGGTGCTGCTGTGATGGGCTTGATTACCTCTGCTGTGGTCGCATTTTTTGTCAAGTCAAAATCCTGACTGTGTGCCCTTTCGAATGATTTTCTTTTGGAAAGGGCATTTTAGCTATCTTTGAGGCCTTTTCATAACCTACATTCCGCTTTGGAAGAGAACTACATCAAGCATCGGTACGATCCAATTATTCCCAGCAAGGAAGAATGGCCGGTGGTGAAATTGGCGAGGGAGCGCAAGGAATTCGTGAAAAAAGTGGCTGATCTGGCTGAGACCCGAGTATTGGAGTTGACTGGCAAAAATCCGGATATTTTAAAAGAAGAGTTGGAGACCACCCTTTACCGCGAAAAACTCAGGATCAAACAAAATCCATGGGCAGTTGATCCTGACGATGAAAGTTCCTTTTGGAATGAGGTGAAAACTTCATTGCTTCAGGTCAATACGGATTCTTCATTGGACAAAAGAAAAAGAGTCCAGGCTTATCAGGCAATCCTGCACAGAATTACTTCCCGATACGCTGAGGAAATAGCCTCCAATTTCAAAGCCTCCCATTACAAGTTTACCAGAAGTGTGGTGACCTATGGCTTTTCCCGCCTGCTCAACGCTGCCAGAGTAAAAGGCTTCAAGTCCATTTTTAGCAATCAATATACGCTTCAGGATAAAATCCAAATTACGGGTCACACGGATCAAATCCGGGATTTGGCAACCAAAGGAACTATTGTCATGGTTCCGACCCACTTTTCCAATCTCGACAGTGTTCTGATTGGATGGATTATTTCTGTTTTGGGAATGCCTCCTTTTATCTATGGAGCAGGGTTGAATCTTTTTAACATTTCCATTTTCGCCTATTTCATGAATGCGCTCGGTGCATACAAAGTAGATCGCAGAAAGAAGAACTTGATGTATCTGGAAACACTGAAAACCTATTCCA
>DATIAI010000683.1:0-8088 GCA_035458065.1 Algoriphagus sp.
CCAGAAATCCGAAACTCATGTTCCAGATTTGCCAGAAACTCAGTTTCTTTTTGTGGTCAGTCATGTAAGGTTATTGGGTTTGGGTGGGTCGTTTGGTGAGATTACTTTAATCCATGAATTTCAAAGGCCTCAGTCAGATGATTCAACTCAAGATAGGGAAGGTTTTCGATTTCAAAATAAGGGTGTTCATGTTCGGGAAGCGGATCAAACTCGGTCAGCTTTCCAAGGAACGCATAATCCTCGGTTTGAAGCTTGTGGGTTTTTCCACCAATCGAAACAGTTTCATTTGAAAATCCATGGAAATAGATTTTCAGGCTATTGAAATCACTTGGATAATTTCCTTCAACCGAATCAAAAATCAGGGATTCGGACTTGTGATCGTAGTTGATTTTTCTTTTAAAAAACTCCCCTGAAAGATATTCCAGTCCCTCTCCGGCATCCTCATAGTGGAGGTATTCTGAGCCGGTTTTTCCTTTGTAAACATGAATTCGGAGAATACCATCATGAGTATCTCCAGAATATTCCACATCGGATTGCATGCTGAAAATCTGTCCTCCTTTGACAAATACCGGCAGATAATTCAGGGGACAATCTTGGTAAATGGTTTGATTTCCAGAATGCTTTTGGTCCGAATAGAGGTAATACCATTCACCTTTTGGCAGATATACTTTGGTGATTTCCAATGTGCTTTTCACAGGTGCGACCAGGAATGAGTCGCAAAACAAATATTGATTTTGGAATGCAGAATGGTAAATGTTTTGGTCGTGGGTGGACTGAATTGCCAAACTTTCAGCTAGTGGAAGCCCAGTTTGAGTGCTGGAGTAAAACTTGCTGTAAAGTGTGGGTAAAAGTCTGTACCTCAGTTTCATATAGCCTCGGCTAATTTCTTCTACTTCTTCTCCAAATGCCCAAGGTTCAGCATCCTTGCTATTGATCATGGAGTGTGCTCGGTAGAATGGGGCAAACGTACCGATGCTCATCCAGCGTGCAAAAAGTGACTTGCAGGCTTCACCGGCAAATCCACCGACATCGTAACCGGCGAAAGAAACGCCGCTCATTCCAAGGCTATTCACCAGTCTGATTCCAGCCAACATGTGTTCTTCAGAAGCCACATTGTCACCTGTCCAAGCTGCTGCAAACCGTTGGATTCCGGAAAAGCCCGAGCGGGTCAATACAAACGGTCTTTTGTTGGGATTTTGGAAAGCGGCGCCTTCCTGAGCACTTCTCGCCATCTGCATACCATAGATGTTTCTGGCTTTCCGGTGGGATGCTTTTTCTCCCTCGTATTCAAACTCGATCAGATTCGGTGTAAACTGCCCCCAGGAGGCAGGTTCGTTCATATCTGTCCAAAAGCCATCTACCCCTGCATCCGTGTAAAAGGCCATTTTTTCAGCCCACCAAGTCCTAGTCTCTTCTTTCGTAAAATCCGGAAATGCACACCAGCCCGGCCAAACCTGCGCTTCGTAAGTTTTTCCGTCGGGGTATTTTACAAAAAGGTCTTTTTTCAAACCTTCATCAAAGGGTAAATATCCGGTTTGGGACTTGATTCCCGGATCCATTATAACCACGACCTTGAATCCTTTTTCCTTCAAGCGGGAAATCATTTTCTTGGGATCAGTGAATTTTTCTCCGTCAAAGGTGAAAACCTTGTAACCCTCCATGTGATGAATATCGAGGTAGATCACATCGGCGGGCATATTTTTGTCCCTGAAAGTCTGTGCCACTGTATAAACCTCAGAATCGGGATAGTAGGAATAGCGGCACTGTTGGAAACCCAAAGCCCATTTTGGCGGCAGTTGCATTCTGCCGGTCAGCCAGGTGTAAGAGCTGATGATTTCCGGGACGGTTGGTTTATAAATGAAGTAATAGTCCAAATCTCCGTCTTCCGCACTGAAATATGCGAAGCGGTTGGTTGAAGCACCAAAATTGAAAACTGTTTTATGGGTATTGTCTAAGAAAATTCCGTAAGCACCTTTTTCATGAACTCCTAAGTAAAAAGGAATGCTCATGTAGAGCGGATCATCGCCCACCCCATAGGCAAAATAATCCGTGTTCCAGTTGGTGTAAGCATGACCTAAGCGGTTGAGATTTCCTGTTTTTTCACCCAAACCGATAAATTTCTCGTCTTTTTGGAATTGCTTGTATGCAGTCACTTCAGATCCAATCCAGGAAACTCCAAGGGAATCATCCGCATTCAGAAGATTTCCCTTTAGGTCAAAAAAAGACAGGTTAAAATTCTTCAGATTGAGAGTCATTCGCACCAAAGCTGTGGTGAGCACGACCTGATTACCCAGGTCAGTCAATTCAAAATCGACTTTTTCAGGAAAGGCGATTACTGAATACGGATTGGATTCAAAAGTTTCAAATAGACTGGCTTGAACCCGGATTATTCCATCCTGAAAAACACAAATCCGGAATCGGGCAAAATCACTTTTTCCTTCCAGCCCAAAATGTGTAGAGTGCCACTCTTTAATTTCTCCAAAACCTCGATGGCGAGCCGAATTGCGTGAAAGTTTTGAGACCGAGGTTGAATTTGTCATGGCTGATTAAGTTGGTTTACCGGTAAAGGCCGTCGCTAAAATAAAGATGAAACCTAATAAAATAACCAGTTGAAGTTGCCTTTAAACGCATCAAATTGGCCGCTTAAAAGCTCAAATCCCCGATTTTAGAAAAATTAGCCCTATTCAAACGTTTGCAATTCCTTAGAAAAAATTAGAGTAATCTCAGATTTTTTTAACGAACAGAAGATTTTCTCACCAAAAGTTCTGTTTCCAATACCACCGACTTGGTTATTTCCCCAGGTTGAAGCTTTTTTTCAATCCAATCCAACAGGATTTCTGTGGCCTTAGCTCCCATGCTGAATCCCGGTTGGGAGACAGATGAAAGACTCGGATCAATCATCGAACAAAACTGCCAATTGCTAAATCCCACAATTCCAACATCTTCCGGAATCCTGAGTCCGGCAGCTTTGCAGGCCAACATTGCACCGACGGCTGCCATGTCATTATGGGCAAAAAAAGCATCTGGTCTTTTGGGGAATTTTTCCAGGATTTCCGAAGTGATTTTCTGGGCCTCGTCATCTGTTCCTTTGAAGCATTCCACGATGGAATTAGGATCGAAGCTAAACCCATGATCAGCAAGGGCATCTTTGTATCCTCTTGCCCGTTCTTTAGAAATAAGCAGATTAGATGGTCCAGACAGGTGAATGATATTTCTGTATCCTTGTAGAAGCAGATGTTTTGTCGCCTCATAAGCCCCGCTATAATCGTCTACAGTGACTGTGATGGCATCCTGTATTTCAGGAACTCTGTCGAAAAATACTATTGGAAAACCCTTTTCAAGGAGATTGCTGAAATGGTCAAAAGCAACTGTCTCTTTGGAAAAGCTGACCAAAATCCCGTCGATCTGATTGGATAGCATGGTATCCACGCTTGATTTTTCCCGGATTAATTTTTCGTTCGTTTGGGTCAAAATTACTTTGTATCCCCTTGAGAAAGCCACTTCTTCAATTCCACTGATGACAGTGGAGAAAAAGAAATGGACCACTTCGGGTATGATTACACCAATTGTAAAAGAACGGCTATGTCTTAAGGAAAGAGCAATTGCATTGGGCCGGTAATTTAATTTGTCGGCCATCTCTTTCACCTTCCTTTTTGTTTCGTTGCTGATTCCAGGATAGTCCTGTAGAGCCCTTGAAACGGTGGAGGCGGATACATTTAATTCTCTTGCAATATCCTTAATTGTAGCTTGTTCTAGCTTCATGAAACTTTTCTATTCCCTGATTTAATAGTGTTGGAATTAAATTTCTGTATTCAGGTTGTTCAAATTGGTTTTTGAACATTTTTTCAAAATACAGAAATTATAGATAAGTAATTGAGGAAAATTGTTTGGCGGTACAGAACTTACTTCAATTGAACTAAATGATTAACGGCTTGTGAAAGCTTTTCCATCTTTTACGAATTAAAATCTCATTTTGTAAAGTTGTAAAATGACAAATTTAACTTCTTGAAGGCTTTGATTTTATCCTTCCAATGAGTTGTAATTGACCATGAAGGTGGTTTATTTATGGAAAAAGCTATAGTGAGGTACAGTTTTAGATTTTGATCTAAGTGGAATTCAGGCAGGGATTTATATCTTTGAGGCTTTCGACAGTAAGCGTGAATTTCAACTGCGCTTTATCAAAGAATAACCAAACCTAACTCAAACTATGAAATTTAAACCTGGAGTAAAATACGGGGAAGAGCTCAGAGACCTTTATGCTTACGCTAAAGAAAATGAATTCGCTTATCCTGCAGTCAATGTGATTAACACCAATTCAGTGAATGCTGTATTGGAAACTGCCAAAAAAGTAAATTCTCCCGTAATCATTCAGTTTTCCAATGGCGGAGCTCAGTTTTTTGCCGGAAAAAGTCTTCCAAATGACAAACAGCAAGCCAGTATTGCTGGTGGTATCTCCGGTGCACAACACGTACATCTGATGGCCGAAGCATATGGAGTACCGGTAATTTTGCATACGGATCACGCTGCTAAGAAACTGTTGCCATGGATCGATGGACTTTTGGAGGCTGGCAAGGCTTATTATGCTGCACACAAAAGACCATTGTACAGCTCACATATGCTGGATCTTTCTGAAGAGCCTTTGGAAGAAAACGTTGAAATCTCTTGCAATTACTTCAAGGAATTCGAAAAGCTGGAAATGGCAATCGAGATTGAACTTGGTGTGACAGGCGGCGAAGAAGACGGCGTGGACAATTCCGATGTGGATTCTTCCAAGCTTTATACCCAGCCTTCTGAAGTTGCCTACGCTTATGAGCACTTGAAGCAAATCGGTGATTTGTTTACTGTTGCTGCTGCGTTTGGTAACGTTCACGGTGTTTACAAACCAGGAAACGTAAGTTTGAAACCAATCATTCTGAAAAATTCCCAGGATTACATCAATCAAAAATACGGAACAACAGGCAAGCCTTTAAACTTCGTTTTCCACGGCGGTTCAGGTTCTTCAGTAGAGGAAATCCGGGAAGCAAATGGCTACGGCTCAATCAAGATGAACATTGATACTGACATGCAGTGGGCTATGTGGGAAGGTATCCTGAATTTTTACAAGAAAAATGAAAGCTATCTTCAGAGCCAACTGGGAAATCCGGAAGGTCCAGACAGTCCAAACAAGAAATATTACGATCCCCGCAACTGGTTGAGAAAAGGAGAAGAGAACTTCGTGAAGCGTCTCGAACTTGCTTTCGACATGCTGAATGCAGTGGGCAGAAATTAAATTGATTTCATTTTCAAGGTTTAAAAAAGTCACTTTCGGGTGACTTTTTTTTTACATTAGAATTTAATGTCCGCCCATTTGTCACCTTATTCAATGAAAAATTCCATTCTAACCACTTCCGTTTTGGCACTTGCAATTTTTTCCTCCTGTGAAGAAAAAATAATGGAAACCTCTGAGGTCAAAAACTACTGGCCTCAAGCCGGTTTGACCTATGAGATTTTTGTCCAGTCTTTTTATGATTCTAATGGAGACAGTATTGGGGATTTCAATGGAGTGACCCAAAAGTTGGATTATGTGAAGGAGTTGGGAGCAAATGCCATCTGGTTTATGCCAATTATGCCTTCACCGACCTACCACAAGTATGATGTGACGGATTACAAGGCTGTGCATCCGGACTATGGCACGATGGAGGATTTCAAAAAACTGCTCGAGGAAGCCCACAAGCGCGATATTAAGATTGTGATCGATATGATCATCAATCACACCAGCAATGAGCATCCCTGGTTTTTGGAATCGAAATCCGGCCGGGACAATCCTTACCGCGAATATTACGTCTGGGCTCAAAAGGACACCATCGCTGACTTTTTGAACAAAAAGACCATCACTCTGGACTCTGACAATATCCGCCAATGGCATGACCCGGGACAAGGCGAGGATTTTTATTACGGATTTTTCTGGGGAGGAATGCCTGATCTAAACTTTGACAGTCCCAAAGTAAGGGAGGAAATCTATGAAATCGGGAGGTTTTGGTTGGAGGAAGTTGGGGTAGATGGATTCCGATTGGATGCTGCCAAGCATATTTTCCCTGATGATAGACCCGAGGACAATCACGAATTTTGGAAGGAATTTCGGGTAAAAATGGAAGCCATCAAGCCGGATGTGTATTTGGTAGGAGAGGTGTATGACAAAAAGGAAATTGTGGCCCCTTATTTACCGGGCTTGCCAGCCTTGTTCAATTTTGATTTCCATTACACCCTGTTGGAAACAATGAATACCGAGAAGGGGATGTTGCTGGCCCAGAAACAGAAGGAGGTTTTGGACTTTTATCAGGGAATAACTCCAAACTTTATTGATGCTACTTTTTCTTCCAATCATGATCAGCCAAGAATCCTAAATGAACTGGGTTCTGATCCTGATAAATACAAACAAGCCATCGCTATTCTATTGACTATGCCGGGTGCGCCATACTTGTATTATGGAGAAGAAATCGGAATGTTGGGTCTCAAACCGGATGAGCATATCCGCGAGCCTTTCCTTTGGGATGAAAAAAACAAAGACACCGGTCGTACCAAATGGATCAAAGCCAAGTATAGCAAAGACTCCACCGTGACTTCTCTCGAGGTCCAGCGAAAGGATCCAAACAGCTATTTCAACCACTACAAGAATCTTATCACCCTCCGTAATTCAAATCCGGCTTTGGCGATTGGTAACCTGCAACTTCCTGAAAATGAGCTTCCAAAAACTGTCATGGCCTATTTCAGAAAATCAGGTGAACAGGAAATTTTTGTGGTCCACAATGTAGGCAAAGGTCAGGTGGAACTTGACCTGCCTGATGGATTCAAGGAAGTGATATTCAATTTGGGCGAAGGGGAGATTTCGGCTGGAAACCTGAAACTTAGCGGGAATTCAAGTCGGGTGTTTTTGAGGGAATAGCTCCAGATTAAGAATTCCAAATTTGGAAAGAATTGAAAAAATGTAATGAAAGTCTACTAAAAAAAGGAACCTGACAGGTTCCTTTTTATTTGCTAAAATGCGAAGGTGAGAAGTTTATTCAGTTGGGCCTTTTCCCAGTTTTCGGGAGATGCCTAATCCGAAATTATAATAATTGCCTGATTGGCCAACAAGAAAGATTAGCCCGCCTTCCGGACGGATAATCCAGGATTCTGCTACCATGATCCCCAATCCGAGGTGCAAGGCCAACAGACCCTCATCGATATACTCCAATTCTTCTAAACCAAACCGATAACTTGAAGTGAAGTTCAGCAATGTCCTTCCGCCTAGAGGAAAAGAAAAAAGCAGTGTTGGATCAGTTTGCCAACTATTTTCGGAATCCTCCGCAAATGAAAAACCGATTGGAAGATAGGCTGCGAATATTCCGCTTTTTGTAGAGAATTTGGGACCGGCCATGAGCGTGTTCAGCCCATAATTATCCGATTCTCCAAAAAAAGTAAGTCGGTCATACCGAAACCTGATTTCTGTCAAAGGACTGATTCCGATTCCAGCCAGGAGTCCCAAATTATCAAAGTATTTTTCTGAGTCACCCTCATACGAGGCGCCAATATTCGAATACATCAGCGTAATCTCACCTTGTTTTTTTCCAACAGGTCTTGCGCTCATAAATTCCGAGGAAAATTGAGCAAATGCAGTTTGTTTCCCCACAATGATCACTAGCAGGAAAATCAAGATTGGTGTGCTAAAAATAGGTTTCATTTGATTGACGTCAGAGTTTAGAGTGCTGACTCCGCACTGTTTTGTTAGATAAAAGGGAGGAAGGGATTTTTAGATTTTGCTTTTCCCGTAGTGATTTTAGAAAGAAAGAAGGAGGTATTGCTTTGAGGAAAGTTGAAGCGGAAATCGATTTTTTGATATTCCACTTAAAAAGCGCTTTGCTATTCGAGGTTTATCAAATTCAGCTAAAGCGGACTGAGGGATTTTAAAAAATTGCGTATTATGAGAATAGTATTCAGGAACGAAGAATTAGTTGAATCAAAAAGTATTTGATTTTATCGCTTTTGGTAAGATTTCGGAGAGAATGGATTTAAAATTCAGGTGTATTTAAGGCCTAAAATCTCGACTGTTTCATATTGCTTCCCAAAGAA
>DATIAI010000684.1:0-4472 GCA_035458065.1 Algoriphagus sp.
CAGCCAATGATTGTGGTCCTGCCAAATGGGCGGGCAATGAAAGACGACCGTGCGGTAGGAAACATGTTTGATCCTGAGAAAGTGGAAGCTTTTTCGACTTTTGAAAAGGACCTGATCCAAGATTTAATCCCGTTTATTGAAAAGACTTTTCCAGTACATACCAACAGAGAAAACCGGGCTTTGGCCGGACTTTCAATGGGCGGAGGACAATCCCTCAATTTTGGATTAGGCAATCTGGATTTGTTTGCGTGGGTTGGAGGTTTTTCATCAGCTCCAAATACAAAAATGCCCGAAGAACTTGTTCCCGATCCAGAATTGCCAAAGGAGAAACTGAAACTGCTTTGGATTTCTTGCGGAGATGAGGATCGCCTCCTCAACATCAGCCAAAGAACACACGACTATTTGAAAGAAAAGAAAGTGCCTCACATCTATTATGTCGAACCCGGAGGACATGATTTCAAAGTTTGGAAAAATGACCTGTATCTATTTTCTCAGCTTTTGTTTAAGCCTGTGGATTCTAAATTGTTGAGCCAATAATGAAAAAACGTGCCTTTGGCACTTTTGACAAAACACATCCTTTGAAATGCGTTAGCTTTTTTCCTCTGTGACCTCAAAAAGTCTTGTAATTGCTTGAACAAATGAAGTTAAAACAAAGCCTGAGAATGTTTTAAAGATAAATTCTCTCTGAAACTGCGTGGGAAAAATCGCTATTGTCTTAGTGCCTTAGTGGCAAAAAAAGCGGTCCCTTTCGGAACCGCTCTTTCATTATATCAGAACTTGAGATATTAAGCCAGATCGAAACGATCCGAATTCATCACCTTAGTCCAAGCAGCTACGAAGTCCTTGACAAACTTCGACTTGCCATCTTCGCAACCATATACTTCAGCGATTGCTCTCAATTCAGAATTGGAACCGAAAACCAAGTCCACTCGAGTCGCGGTCCACTTTGGTTCGCCCGTCACTCTGTCGCTTCCAACGAATACATTCTGGGCATCTGTTGTAGCTCTCCAAGCCGTGCGCATATCCAATAGATTTAAGAAGAAATCATTGGTTAACGTCTCAGGATTATTGGTGAATACACCATGTCTTGACTTATCAAAGTTGGCATTCAATACTCTCATCCCACCGACCAAAACAGTCATTTCCGGAGCTGTAAGATTCAAAAGCTGAGCTTTGTCTACCAGCATTTCTTCTGCGGTAGCCATGTTTTTAGCATTGAAATAGTTGCGGAAACCATCAGCTTTTGGCTCCAGGAATGCAAAAGATTCAACTTCTGTATCTTCCTGAGATGCATCCATTCTACCTGGAGTAAATGGCACTGACACATCGAATCCCGCTGCCTTTGCTGCTTTTTCGATTGCTGCAGATCCACCGAGCACAATCAAATCTGCCAAAGAGACTTTTTTGTTTCCTGATGCATTGCTGTTGAATTCTCCCTGGATGCTTTCTAGAGTTCCCAATACCTTGGAAAGCTGGGCAGGGTTGTTAGCCGCCCAATTTTTCTGAGGCTCAAGGCGGATTCTGGCGCCGTTAGCTCCACCGCGCTTGTCTGAACCTCGGAAAGTCGAGGCAGAAGCCCAAGCTGTAGACACTAATTCAGAAACAGTAAGTCCAGAAGCCAAAATATTGGCTTTCAATCCAGCGATGTCATTTGCATCTACCAATTCATGATTTACCGCTGGAATAGGATCCTGCCAGATCAGATCTTCAGAAGGAACCTCAGGACCCAAGTAACGGGATTTTGGCCCCATATCACGGTGAGTCAGTTTAAACCAAGCTTTTGCGAACGCATCAGCAAACTCCTCAGGGTTTTCCAAGAAATGTCTGGAAATCTTCTCGTAAGCCGGATCAATGCGAAGAGCCAAATCTGTAGTCAACATGAATGGCTTGTGGAATTTTCCAGGGATATGCGCATCAGGTACAATTGCCTCGGCATTTTTGGCCTCCCACTGATGGGCACCAGCCGGGCTTTTTGTCAATTCCCAATCAAATTCAAACAAAAACTTAAAGTAATCATGGCCCCACTTGGCCGGAGTAGAGGTCCAGGCACCTTCCAGACCAGAAGTGATCGTATCGGCACCTTTCCCGGAACCAAAAGTATTTTTCCAACCCAAACCCATCTCTTCAATGCTTGCTCCCTCTGGTTCAGGTCCTACGTACGTCTTGGGATCTGCTGCACCGTGAGTTTTACCGAAAGTGTGCCCACCCGCGATCAAGGCTACGGTTTCGTAATCGTTCATTGCCATGCGGCCGAAAGTTTCACGGATATCATGTGCCGCCCCAAGTGGATCTGGCTGCCCTTTTGGTCCCTCAGGATTAACATAGATCAGTCCCATGTGAGATGCTCCCAGTGGCTGCTCCAATTCTCGATTGCCGCTGTACCTCTTATCATCACCCATCCATTCTGCCTCAGATCCCCAGTAGACATCTTCTGCCGGCTCCCAAACGTCAGCGCGTCCACCTGCAAATCCATAAGTCTCAAAACCCATCGTTTCGAGAGCCACATTACCAGTCAGGACCATCAAATCAGCCCAAGACAGCTTTTTACCATATTTCTGTTTGATTGGCCACAGCAGCAAACGTGCTTTATCCAAATTCGCATTATCTGGCCAGCTATTGAGTGGAGCAAAACGCTGAGTACCAAAGCCGGCACCGCCTCGTCCGTCATGTACACGGTATGTACCTGCACTATGCCAAGCCATTCTGATCATGAATGGACCGTAGTGACCATAGTCCGCCGGCCACCATTCCTGAGAAGTTTGAAGTGCGTCTGCAATGTCTTTTTTAACTTCAGAAAGGTTGAGTGTTTTAAACTCTTCAGCATAATTGAACTCCTCTCCCATTGGATTTGAAAGCGAGGAATGCTGACGCAAAATATTCAATTTCAACTGGTTTGGCCACCAGTCCCTGTTTCTCGGACCTGCTCCTGCAGCTTGAGAAAGCTGGCCGTTGTGGAAAGGACATTTGCTGATGTCTCCTGTTTTTACCTGAGGACTGTTGCTGTCATCATTGATGTCATCAAGAATTGAGTCATCTCCATTGTCGTTGTTCATAGTATAATTGAGTTTGATTTTTAGAACTAGGTGATCAAATTTAACGATAACTCTGCTTATTTAAATTTTTTTTCGATTGATAAAAACTATGACTCTTGTCATTTAAATTGATACTTGAATTTCATAAAATCCCAAAGTATGACTCATTGATGGCGCTGAATTCAGTATTCTGAAATGAGTTAAGAATTAATCATTTCAAGAAAGTCCTGTACCAACATTTAGGAACAGGACTTCAGAGTATCTTTTTTTTTTAGGGTCAGGTTTTGGGAAAAAATCACTTTTTCTGTGCAGCCATCCACTCCATAATACTCACTGGCCTTCCGTCAACAAGTACCGGAGATCCGTCAAAGTCGGTTCTGCTTTTATTGGCATGAGAATAAATCCAAGACCAGTGTCCGGGATAGCGATAATCATTTCCACCATAAAACCCTGTGATATCGGTGACATGGTCATAGTAGGAAAATACCACATTTTTGGCACCAGCTTGCTTCAATCGATGATAAAGCGGAACTACCGTTTCATCCGGTTTGGTCGTGGTATCATCCTTGGAGTGTATAAACCACATCGGGACATTTTTGATTTTCTGAATATCCTGATCGGAAATAAACTCATTACTATAAGCCAAGGCACTGATAAAGCCTGCGGCAAAATATTCCGGATGCTGAAGTATCAGTTTCAAAGACATGTAGCCCCCATTGGAGCAGCCACCAACATAAATGCGGGATGCGTCGATTTTGGGATTGGACTCGACGTAAGTTTTGATCAAAGCCATCAAGGCCTCATTGTAAATGTCGTTTGTCTGACCTCTAGTCATGCCATCTGGCCCTTGCATCCAAAAAGTCGGCGCTTGCGGAACCAGCACATAGGCACCTTCACCGAATAATGTTTGAATCTCCTCAGATGCATAATTTGCAGCTCTGTTTCCCAGCAGAGGAATTGTCGGATCGGTTCCACCCTCTCCTCCTCCGTGTAGCCAAATAATCAACGGAGCTTTTTCCTTTACTCTATCCGGAGAATAGGAAGCGTAAGACATGGTCAACTTATCGCTGTATTTGAATTTTCCGGTTAGGTCAAACTTATCGGCCAAGGGCATAATTCGGCCGGATTCAGTATCCCAGACTTTTCCGGTTTTGGTGTTGGTGACTTGAAGTTTATAGTCAATCCAGACATTTCCCATTCGGGGAAAATACTGAATCGGTGAGCCAATCGCCTGATTTGGGCTGACAGCAAGGACAAGGGTAACATGATCACCGCTTTCTGTCCGAGCTCCATTCGCATCTGAAACATAGGAATACACCACAGATCTGGAACCCGAGGCATTTGCAGCGGGAATTTCGCCTTTGTCTGAATTCCGGGTGGCCGTGACTGCAAAATCCGAAGCATTGACAGAAGTGACTGTTTCGCCTAAACTCAGCACTA
>DATIAI010000685.1:0-3005 GCA_035458065.1 Algoriphagus sp.
GTTTCGTGGCAAAGAAAATTTGGAAAGATGAAGAAAACTTTACTGCTATTTGGGCTGATGCTGAGCACGGTTTGTGTTTTTGCCCAGGAGATTTATCCGGGAAACTATGAGCAAGCTTCCCGATTTTCTCCCGAGAAACTGAAGAAAATGATCTTTTCCACCAGTGTAGACCCTCATTGGATGAAGAAGTCTGATCGCTTTTGGTACGAATACGAAACTTCAGATGGCAAAAGCTGGTACGTGGTGGATCCTGTCCGAAAAACCAAAACACAACTTTTTGACAAAGACAAACTCGCTGCTGAAATCACCAAAGCAGTAAAAGACCCTTTTGACGGACAGCATCTCAAGCTCGATGATTTGAAGCTTTTGGAGGATGAAAACACCATCCGCTTTAAAGTAAAAAGTACCAAAGATGTCCTGAAAAAAGACTGGGAAGAACTTAAAGCCAAGAATAAAAACGCTAAGGATTCTATGGAAAAGAAAGTGCATACTTTCCTTTTCAACATCAGCACTCAGGTATTGACAGAAATCGAGACTGAAAAAGATCCGGAGAGGATGGCTTGGGCCAATATTTCACCGGATTCCTCTAAGGTAGTTTTTGTCAAAAACTACAATCTGTATTGGATGGACAAGGCCAACTTTCTAAAAGCAGTAAAGGATGTCAAAGACAGCACCATCGTGGAGACCCAACTCACAACAGATGGCGAAAAAGACTATGAGTATGGTTTTGGTGACCGTGGGGATGACAATGAGGAAGTAGAAAAAAAGAAAAATGACCGCAAGCGTGCCGGCATACTTTGGAGCAGCGACAGCAAGCAGTTTATCCTGACACGCAGCGATCAAAGAGCTGTGAAGGACCTATGGGTGATTCACAATACCCGCGATCCCCGACCGACTTTGGAAACCTACAAGTATCCAATGCCGGGGGAAAAAGAGCAGCCTCAGTCCGAATTGCTGCACTTTTCTTTTGACTCGAATAAGTTGAGCAAACTTCCGATTTCGACTTTCAAGGATCAAACTGTAAACCTCTGGTCTACAACACCTGCAGCAAACACCAGAGACGATGATTTTAGACCTACACTTTGGTTGGGGGATTTGAATGAGTTTTATTTTGCCATTACTTCCCGAGACCTGAAGAAGGTGAAGGCGGTTCGCTGGAATTTTTCGGCTAACCAACAAGAAGTGGTGATCGAGGAAGAAAGCAATACCTACATAGATTTTGAGAAGATCGAAATCATCGGTGACGACCTGATTTGGTGGTCTGAGCGTGACGGCTGGGGGCATTTTTACCTGTATGGAAAAGACGGTTCTCTTAAACGCCAATTGACTTCGGGGCCTTTCCATACTGCAGGCGCAGCCCGTGTCGATGCGAAAAACCGTAAACTTTTCTTCACTGCCAATGGTCGGGAAAAAGGGGAAGATCCCTACTACGAGCACTTATATAGCGTAAGTTTGGACGGTGGAGCAGTTACTTTGCTCAATAAGGGCGATTTCAACCACGACATTAGCATCAATGACACCGGAAGTTTCTTTGTCAGTAATTTTTCAAGAGTAAATACTACTCCTGTTTCAATTCTGATGGACCGAAATGGAGCTAAAATCATGGACTTGGAAACAGCCGACCTGAGCCAACTTTTTGCTGCTGGATACCAATTTCCTGAGCCTTTTAAAATCAAAGCTGATGACGGGATCACCGATCTGTATGGGGTGATGTACAAGCCATTTGACTTTGACTCAACCAGAAAATATCCGTTGATCCAGTATGTCTATCCGGGGCCTCAAACCGAGGCGGTTAACAAAGCTTTCGGTCGAGGCCTGGACAGGACTGACCGCTTGGCACAGTTTGGCTTTGTGGTGGTGACTTTGGGAAACAGAGGTGGACATCCTGCTCGCTCTAAGTGGTATCACAACTTTGGCTACGGTGACTTGAGAGATTATGGTTTGGCGGATAAAAAGGCCACTATTGATCAATTGGCTGATCGCCATCCGTTTATTGACCGAAATAAGGTTGGGATTCACGGGCACTCCGGAGGTGGTTTTATGTCCACAGCGGCGATGCTAGTCTATCCGGACGTTTTTAAAGTGGCGGTTTCGTCAGCCGGAAACCATGAAAACAACATCTATAACCGCTGGTGGTCGGAGAAACATCATGGGGTTCAGGAGCGCATTTTGCCATCTGGAGATACAACTTTTGTGTATCAGATCGAAAAAAATCCTGACTTGGCCAAGAACCTCAAAGGCCATCTAATGCTAAGCACAGGTGATGTGGACAACAACGTGCATCCTGCCGGAACCATCCGCATGGCCAATGCCCTGATCAAAGCCGGAAAGCGGTTTGAGTTAGTCATGCTACCCGGTCAAAGACATGGTTTTGGTGACATGACGGAATACTTCTTCTGGAAAATGGGAGACTATTTTGTGCAGCATCTTTTAGGAGACAATACTCCACCTCCAGTAGATATGATTGAGATGCAGCGGGACAAACCCAAGGATAAGTAGCCAGTTGGCAGTCGCAGTAGACAGTAAATAACCTTCGAGGATTTAAAAGAACCTCGAAGGTTATTTATTTTACTGTAGAGAAATTACTCGTCGAAAAAAATAATTCACTGCAGAGAAGTAAAAGACCCGCAGGATAAGTAAGAAGAGAACAATGTCAGATTTCAGTTTCCCTGCCTACTGAGACAGAATACTGCTAACTCAAAATAATTCTCTGCGTCCCCTGCGCCTTTGCGGTGAATTATTTATAATCCTTCCTCAGTATCGTGTAATTCACCGAATCATCAAAAGTCTTGATCGGCATTCGGCTTTGAGGATCGGGGAGGGGATAGATGCCGGGGGTGTGCTTTTCAAAGTTTTGAGTTTTGAATCTTAATTCTCTTTCCTGAAAAGCACCTTCTGGAATAAAAACTCGAGCAGTATCTATAAGGAAAGCGTCCATGGTTCCAAAATCCATTGCTTTCAAAGAATCCGTTAGATTAGGTTTGTTGTTTTTTAGATCTTTTGTA
>DATIAI010000686.1:0-3109 GCA_035458065.1 Algoriphagus sp.
AGGCCGGTCAAGGTGGGATAATCGTCAAAAAGGATAGATCTCAGGTTGAAGTCCAGGGCCAGCTCTTCGGCATGAACCAAAGTGTCATTTTCAAAACGTTCAAGTCCAACGATCCCAAAATCACCAAGTCCGGCACTGACTGAAGGGAAACTTCGGAACAAGCTCAATGAAACCTGATCTGGATCGTAGTAGATTTTCGCATTTAGGGCCTGATCAAGTTCCTGGTTAACACGGGCTATGATTTTGTCCTTGAAAATAAAAGGAATCGCGACCGCCGCAGCAACCAAGAAAACCAGAATTCCCAAAAATATAAGGATGAACTTTTTCATAAATACTTCTCAATTGTCGAATTAACTAACGAACGAAGGTTGGAATTAATTCAGTGGAAGCATACAAGGGTCGTTCCTTTTTAGGTGAGGAGGGGGATTTTAAAGAAAATTTGGAATTGAGATGGATTAAATTGTCCAAATGAGTAGAAATAACCAAAAAAAAAAGCCTGAGCTTTTGCCCAGGCGATTTGTAATTTAAATTCGTGGTTTGTATCACCACCAACCACTTTATCAATTACTTACATCTTAAGATTTTGCATTTCCAACTGTGGTGCAAAAGGCTGCTCGTAATACCGCTTGCCAGTTGCTTTGTAGAGCGAATTGGCTACCGCTGCAAAGACAGGAGGGAAGAGTGGTTCACCCAATCCGGTAGGGTCTTCGTTGTTTTCCACAAAATGAACTTCAATCTTTTTAGGAGCTTCCTTGTGACGGATCATGCGGTATTTGTCAAAATTGGTCTTGGTCGGTGCCCCGTTTTCGAAGGTCATTTCTCCGAAGAAGGCATTTCCGATTCCATCGACAATTGCTCCTTCACCCATGTTTGCGGCGGCATCCGGATTGACTACGATTCCGCAGTCGACAGCTGCATAGACAGATTCCACTACGGGTTGATTGTTTTTGATCACCGTGTCTACGACTTCGGCCACGTAGGAATTGTGACAGAAATAAGCTGAAACCCCACGGTGCACATTGGCTTGAGTCGTTTTCCAGTTGGATTTTTCCCGAACCAACTCCAACACCCCGGCATAGCGCTTGGGATCGTAGTCGTTGGTTTCTCCCACAGGATTGGTCTCAGCCCGCTTGAGTAATTCCAGGCGGAAATCGATGGGATCTTTACCCATTTCTTCAGCAAGTTCATCCAGGAAGCTTTGTTCGGCCCCGGCGATAAAGTTGGATCGGGGAGCCCGAAATGCTCCAATGGTGATGTTGGATTCGATTTGCCAGCCTTCAGCCAGATAATTGTCCACCGCTCCGGCAGGGAAACGGTTGGGTGCAATTGGCGTTTCTGGAATTCCTCCGGCCTTTACATGAAGCGCCAAAAGGTTGTTGTTTTCGTCCAAAGCAGCTCTGTAAGTGGCAGAGTAAGCAGGTCGATATACCCCCGCCGACATGTCGTCTTCCCGGGTGTAAACCATACTTACAGGAACCTGTGCTTTCTGTGAAATCAAGGCTGCTTCCACCAAGTGGTGACTATAAGCTCTTCGGCCAAAACCTCCACCCATTCGGGCAAGGTTGATCTGAATATTCTCTTTTGGAATTCCAAGCGCTTGGATCAAAGTTTCCATGATCATTTCAGGGGCCTGAGTAGCACCATAAACGATAGCTTTATCGCCTTTCACATCGGCAAAGGCATTCATCGGCTCCATGGTATTGTGTGCCAAAAAGGGAGCAGAATAGGTGCGCTCCAGCACTTTTGCAGCTTTTTTGAAGGCCCCTTCCGGATCTCCATCCCTTCGAAGAATATCTCCGGGTTTGGTGAGGTATTCACCCATCCGGGCTTTATGAGTGTTTGTGTTTTCCAGTCCGGCCGGTACGATTACTTTTGAGTCTCCCCATGCACCAAATCCCTTCATATCAAAATTAGATTCAGGTGCATTTTCCCATTGCACAGCCAGTGTTTTTTTGGCTTGCATAACTTCCCAAGTTGAATTTCCGACAATGGCTACTACTTCAGGAAAGGTTGTCGTATCAAAAAAGTTTCGCTTATACCCTTCCGTGAAAACGTTTATGGAAAAGACATCCACAATCCCTGACATTCCGCTCACTGAGCTTTTGTCAAAGGATTTCAGCTTCATTCCAAATGCAGGAGGGTGGACGATGGCGGCATATTTCATTCCTTCCACTTTGTGATCGATTCCAAAAAGCGGTTTTCCGGTAACGATTTTCAGACCATCTACATTCTTTTTGGAATTTCCGATGATTTGGAAATCCTTGATTTCTTTCAAAGTCACTTCTTCAGGTACTTCCAAAGTTGCTGCAATGGAGGCCATTTCTCCGTAATGGGCTTTTTTGCCACTTCCTTTATGCTCCAAAATACCCGCAGAAGTGGTGATTTCAGTTGCTGGTACCTTCCAAGTTTGCGCAGCGGCGGCTACAAGCATCGCTCTTGCTGTGGCTCCGGCAGTCCGTAGTGGTTTCCAGCCTTGTCTGATTCCCTGGCTTCCTCCGGTAAACTGACGGTCAAAACGCTCAGGATAAAAATCAGCCTGCTCAACCATTACATTTTTCCAGTCGGTATCCAGTTCTTCGGCCAAGATCATCGGCATGGACGTCTTGACATTGGAGCCAAATTCAGGATTTGGGGAGAATAGTGTTACCGCACCGTTTTCCCCGATTTTGATATAACTATTGAGCTCAAACCATTCCTTTGGCATAGCCAAAAGCTCTTCTTTTGCAGTAGGTTTACATCCAGCCAGCCAGCTAAAGCTCAGAACCATTCCTCCTCCTGCCAATGCGGATACTTTTAGAAAAGATCTCCGGTTGAGTTTTGTGTTTACAGTTGTCATGGGATTAGGGCTTAAAGGTTTTGGGAAGCGGTTTTCACTGCGGCTTTGATGCGGGTATAGGTTCCGCAACGACAGATGTTACCATTCATGGCATTCTCGATTTCTTCATCGTTTGGAGTGGGATTTTGGTCGAGAAAAGCAGCTGCAGTCATGATTTGTCCCACTTGGCAATAGCCACATTGAGGGACATCATGCTCGATCCATGCTTTTTGGACGGGGTGATCTCCGATTTCAGAAAGACCTTCAATGGTTGTGATTTGCGAGTCCGCTACC
>DATIAI010000687.1:0-21140 GCA_035458065.1 Algoriphagus sp.
GGTCAGTTCTCAGGCGATCAAGGCTGCGTTGGTGAATCCGGCAAAGACGTTGAAGAGTGAGTGATTTTACTTTGTACAAAGTACCAAGTATTTATTATCAAGAATCTAGAAGCAAGAAAAAAGAGCCAAGAAAGAAGAGCCAAGAAGAAAGAGATTAGAGATTGGAGAAAAGAGATAATATGGAACCTCCTAACCTCAAGCTTCCCGACCTCCCAACCTTCCGACTTCCTTTCTTATTCCTCAATCCAGATTCGGAAGGTTTTCGTCTCGGTTTCTCCGGGTGCCAGTTTGCGGATACCTTCTTTTTCGGCCAAAAGTCCAGAGTGATCTGCGGAATCTGCGATGCCAAGCCAGGGCTCAAGGCAAACGAATGGTGCTCCGGGTTTTGCCCAGATACCGAGGTAATCAAAATCTTCAAACTCCAGTTTTATTACCGGGCCTCTTTGCCCGTGGCTGAGGGATACTTCTCTTGATTTCAGTTGTTTGAATATCAGTGCATCACGATCGAACAGGTGACCGTGCAAAGGAATTTCCTTGGTTTCATCTAGTACCAATTCCCCTTTTTCACCGATCAAACCTTCAGGAGTAATCATCCAAGTGTAATCCTTTTCTTTTTCTGGGAATTCGATCAGATAGTCTTCCAACTTTTCGCCGGGAAGGAGGGGGCAGTTAAAGGCCGGATGTCCCCCTAGCGAATAGTACATGTCTTTTTCTCCCAGATTGAAAACTTTATGGGAAACCTCCAGACACTTGCCCAAAAGCTGGAATCTGACTTCCAAAGTAAATGTGAAGGGATAAACTGCTAAAGTTTCTGAATTTGAATCCATTCGGAATACCAGCTGGTCAGGTTGCTGGTTGACTAACTTAACATGATCCGAATTTCGAACAAATCCATGCTTGGGAAGTGAGTAATCATTTCCCTGGTGCGAGGTTTTTCCTCCTTTCAGTGCTCCGATAATAGGGAACAGAACTGGCGCCTGGCCAGTCCAGTAGCGGGAATCACCCTGCCAAAGATATTCAAGCTTTGAGGTTATTGATCGTATGGAGCTGAGCTCCATTCCTTTGAGTCGGACTTGGACTTGGAGCGATTCGGATTCAATGGTGTATTGCATAGGATGGGGCAAATTGGACTGGAAAGATAGGAATTGAGCCCTCTCGATCCGAATGAATCCAATTTGAATTGAAGGATGATCTGCTTGGGAAATTGTTAATTGTCTTATTGAACCCCTACGGACTTTTTGATGGTGATTTCTTAGGTCAGGCGACCCTCCATTGTACATATTGGTTGATGAAGCCGGATTAATTGAATGAATTTATTCTCGGTTCCATTTGAAAACAGAAATTGTGCGATGACGAACAAAAATGTTCGCGTGGCATAAGCCAAGAAACTGGGAAAGCCCTTTAGTTCTTGAATTTCGGGCTTTTTTCATGGCATAAAAGTGGAAATGTATTTCCATGCGGGAAATACCGAATTGGCGGAAGTGTGAGACAAGAGTCAAGAACCAAGAGATCAGAAGCAAGAAAAAGAAATTAGAGATTGAAGAAAAGTGATGACTTTGGGATTTTCAGACCCCCCTACTTCAAGTTCTCTCTACTTCCCAACTTCTAACATTAACAAATTTCAATTTTTATATTCAAAAACATGCTGAAAAATTACTTCAGAATTGCCTTTAGAAATCTCCAAAAAAGCAAGGTAAACAGCCTGATCAATCTGTTTGGACTGGTTTTGGGAATTTCCGCTGCCATGCTTTTGGCAGTGGTGGTGTATTTCGAACTTTCCTTTGACCGATTTCAGCCGGAGTATGAACGCACCTATAGGGTAAGAACTGAGGACAAATATTCAGATGATATACAGTTCACTCCGGGTATCCCGGCTCCTTTTTCCCTTGAGCTTATGGCTCAAAAAGAGCTTTTTGACAAAGTGGCACCGGTGGTGGGGATATGGAATGTTCAATTGGCAATTGACGAAGAAAACGGCTCTGGAAACAGAAGCAAGTTTATGTCCGATCATGCATTTGGCATTACCCCGGAATACCTGGACATATTCAAAATAGATTTTCTTACCGGAAGTCCGGAAGATCTGGCCAAACCAGATCAGGCATTTTTGTCCAGAAAGATGGCCGAACTGATGTTTGGAACAATCGATAAAGCTCAGGGAGAAACCATACATCTCCTGAACGGGGTGGAATTGACAGTCGCCGGTGTGGTCGAAAATGTCCCTTACAATTCCAATTTCAGGGCCGATGTGTTTCTTTCTTTTGAAACCCTTCGCTCGCATCAAAAAGAATTTCGAACCGAATTTGATAACTGGGGAAGTACGAGCAGCAATTTTCAGGTTTATGTAGTTCCCAGCTCTGACCAAAGTATGGAACAGGTGGAGCAAGGACTTTTGGCGCTTTCCAAGAAACATTTTGAAGGCAGAGGAAACTCTGTCAAAACCCATCATTTGCAGCCTATTTCCGAGCTTCATTTTGACCAGGACCTGGAGCCCTTGAGTGGAACTGTGATTCGCAGATCCGGGATTCAGACCATGGTTTTGATCGGAGTGTTCATTTTGGTGATGGCTTCGATCAATTACATCAATCTTTCCACTTCGCGCGCCATCGGCAAAAGCCGGGAAATCGGAATCCATAAAATCATGGGAAGTTCCAGATCTCAATTGATAAACCTTTCCCTCACAGAAACATTTATTCTGGTGGGTTCTGCATCGGTGATTTCACTTGTTGTAGTGGTTTTAGCAGTTCCATACCTTTCCAAAGTTTCGAATATTCCGGAGGATTTTAGAGAAATTCCGACTTTCCTCTATGGGTTTTTGGCGGTGTTGGTTTTGCTGGTGACTGTGCTCTCGGGCCTATATCCAGCTTTGGTGGTTTCCAGGTTTGAACCGATCCGCGCTTTACGAAGCAAGGTGCAGACAGAGCAGCTGGGAAGTGTTTCTCTCCGCAGAGCCCTGATGCTTGTGCAGTTTGCCATTGCCCAGATCCTGATGATCGCTACTTTGATCGCTCTGAAGCAGATGAATCATATCCGGACTGCGGACTTGGGTTTCAATAAAGAGGAAGTATACATCCTGGAACTGGAGCAGGAGAAGCCGGATCAGCCGAGACTTGCCAGTTTTAAGCAGGAACTACTCCGGATACCTGGCGTGAAATCAGTGAGCTTGGCCTCAGATCCTCCGGGATCTGACAATAATTCCTCATCCAATTTTGCCTACAACAATGTCGCTGAGGACGTTCCATATCCAGTTTTTCTCAAATTGGCAGACGAGGATTATTTCAGGAATTTTGACATAGAATTTTTAGCCGGGCAGGGTTATTTACAAAGTGATACCGCTAGACAAGCCGTAATCAATGAAACCCTTGCCAGGAATCTGACCGAAGGAAATCCTGAAGAGGCTGTCGGAAAGACCATCCGACTGGGCGGAAGTCCCTGGCTCGAGATTACCGGTGTGGTCAAGGATTTTACCCCAAATTCCCTCCGGGATGAGATTAAGCCAATCATGCTTACCACAGTTCAAAACTGGTATTTCTATTCTGCAATCAAGCTTGAGAAAAATGCCACCCGAACAACTCTAGCCCAGATTGAAGATGTTTTTAACTCGTTTTATCCCGATAAAATTTATTCTCCAAGATTCTATGATGAGGTCATCGGGGAGTTTTATGAGAGTGAGGAAAAGCTCGCATTGGTCTACCAGATTTTCGCTGCGATTTCCCTGGTTGTGGCAGGTCTGGGGCTCTATGGACTGGTGTCTTTTTTGGTCAGCCAAAGGGTTAAAGAAATCGGGATTCGAAAGACTCTCGGTGCCTCTGTTCCTGAGCTTACGGTGATGATATCCAAGGAATTTATCCTGATGATAGGTCTGTCTTTTATAATTGCTGTTCCTCTGGCTTATACCATGATGCAGGGTTGGCTGGAGACTTTTGCCTACCGCATGCCCTTGACAATCGGATTGTTTGTCTTGGTTTTTGTGGTTTCCATGGTGCTTACTGTTCTGACTGTAGGTTCAAAAGCAGTAGAAGCAGCGCTCGCCAATCCGGTCAAGAGTATAAAATCTGAATAACATTTAGCAAAACGCATGTTCAAAAATTACTTCAAAATCGCCCTAAGGAATCTCGCCAAGAGCAAATTGCACACCGGGATTAACCTGATCGGACTCACACTAGGGTTGGGAGTCAGCATTCTGATTTTCTTTTTTGTTCAGTTCGAAAGCAGCTTCGATAATTTCCATGAGGACAGCGATCGGATTTTTCGGTTAGAGAGACATGAAAAAGGAGAGGATGGGATGTATTCCGGATTTTCTACGCCGATTATCACTGCACCTACTTTTGCTGCTGAGTTTCCACAAATAACGCATACCACCCGGCTGGTCGGCAGCTCGGCTCAGGCATATCTGGATGAGTCTACTACCCAGACGCAACAGTTTCTGACTGTAACTCCACAATTCCTGGAGATTTTCAGCTTTAAACTTTTGCAAGGGGAAAAAGACCAAGTCCTGAAGGACAAATTTGGTGTGGTAATTACTGAGGAGACCGCCAAAAAGTATTTTGGGGATGAAAATCCAATGGGGAAATCCATCCGAATGCAGATGGGTGACAACTATGAGGAATACCAGGTGACTGGACTTTTGGAGGATTTGCCTGCAAATTCAAGTATCAAGTTTGAAATGTTGTTGAACGATGAAAACCTCGATTTCAGCGTTGCGCAGCAAAATCAGGATTCATGGTATAATGTCTACGGCGACACTTATGTAAAACTCAACGATTCTCAATCGAAAGCAGCGATAGAATCGGGAGTCGATGCAATGATGAAAAAAGTGCTCGGCGAGGACTATAAAGAAGGGAACTATTTATTCACACTCCAGCCGATTGCCGAGATGCACCTCTCGGAAAATCCGGACTCAGGAATGGTCGAATCCACCCGACCTACTTTACTTTGGATATTGGCAGGGATTGCATTTTTGATTTTGTTGATTGCCTGCATCAATTTCACCACAATGGCAATCGGGAGATCGACAACCCGGGCCAAAGAAGTAGGTGTCCGCAAAACCATGGGGGCTGATTTCGGACAGTTGGTGTTTCAGTTTTTGACCGAAGCATTTCTGATTACGATTGCTGCGCTCGTTTTGGGGTTGCTTTTGGCCGAAGTGCTTCTTCCCACTTTCAACGAACTGTTTGACAAGAAACTTGAACTCGTCTATGGGCCAACCCAGATCCTTATTCTTTTTGGATTGGTGGTGGTGATTACCGCAATGGCGGGGGCTTATCCGGCATTTTTCATGTCCAGTCTCAGACCGATCAAAGTATTGAAAGGCAATCTTTCGATCAGGTTTGGAAAACAGGGTCTGAGAAAAGGATTGGTGGCATTTCAATTTTTTATTTCTTTCATCCTGATCGCATCGACCTTAATCATGGTCAATCAAATGAATGCCATCCGGAATTATGATTTAGGTTTTGATCAAAAGATGATCATCCTGGTAGATGTACCGGATGTACCCGGGACCAGTTTTGTAAAGTCAATTAATGGCGGCTTTGCGCAAGCAGAGAAATACCGGCAGGCTTTGATTGGTAGATCGGAAATTCAATCTGCAGGAATTACCATCGCAACTTATGGAGATGATTCATTTTGGGATGGTGGTTTTCCGACTCTGGAAGGCAAGCAGTTTAATTTCCGACTGAATTTTGTGGGAGGAGATTATGTAAAAACCCTTGGACTGGAGATGGTGAAAGGCCGGGATCTCAATTCCCAACCAGGAGCAGACAGCAGTGCAGTTTTGATTAATGAGACTTTTGCGAAAGCAATGGGTTGGGAAGATCCGATGGGCGAGCTTTTGCCAAGTAAGGAAATCAAAAGCCATCAGATCGTTGGTGTCGTGAAAGACTTTAACCACAATTCCCTTTACAAAGAAATCGAACCCGTCATCTTGGCCAAAAGCCCTGATTTGATTTTTAGTGGGATCAATATGCTGATGATCCATGCTGCCACCAATCCGAAAGTGATGGTCAAAGGCAACGGAACCGACTTTGAGGCTTTTCGGGCATTGCTGGAGTCGGAGTGGGAAAGAGTGTTTCCGTCCGAAGCATTCAGCTTTAGTTTTCTGGATGAGACGGTTCAAAAACAATATGTCGCTGATGAGCGCTTAGGTAAAATGGTGTTTCTGGCGGCCTGCATTGCGATTCTGATTGCGGCAATGGGCCTGCTGGCCATGGCAGCTTTGAGTATTGCGGGGAGAACCAAAGAGATCGGTATCCGAAAGGTTTTGGGAGCTTCAAGCTGGAGTATTTCCTGGATGTTCAACAAGGAATTTCTGATCATTACCCTGATTGGTGTGGCGGTGGCTTTGCCTTTGAGCCTGTATTTTATGCAGGGATGGCTGGAGCAGTTTACGGTGAAGGAATGGCCTTCATGGATGAGCTTTCTCATTTTGGCAATTGGAGGAATCGCTTTTACTATCGCAATTATCTCCGCACAGTCTTATCGGGCTACCCAGATGAATCCGGTGGATACCTTGAAGGACGAATAGATCTACGAAGTACGAAGTACCATGTACAAAGTATCAAGTATCAAGAAGCAAAAAAAAAGAACCGAGAGACTGGACATTACAACCAAACCATTTTCTAATCCAGACAATCCGAAAACCTGGTAACCTTTCAATCTATACCACTTTCCCATTTCTAAATCATGTGGATCAATTACTTTAAAATCGCCTATCGTAATTTGTTGAGAAACAAGATGTTTTCCCTCACAAATCTGGTGGGGCTGTCTCTGGGTTGTACCTGCACCATATTTATCCTGCTTTGGGTGTACGATGAACTTACCTACAATAAGTTCCATAAAAACTATGAAGACATCTATCAGGTGATGGCAAATCGGAATTACAATGACCAGATTTTTACGGATCAAAACATGGTTTTTCCTTTTGCCCAAGCCCTTGAACAGGAATTGCCTGAGGTGCAACATGCCGTGATGAGCACCTTTGCTGAATCACATATCCTGGAAGCTGGGGATTCCAAGTTTCGCAGAAATGGAATTACGGTCAGTGAAAATTACTTTGACGTGTTTTCCTGGCAGTTTCTTCAGGGAAATGCAGAAACAGCCCTTCCTGATCCCAATTCCATTGTTTTGACTGAATCAGCTGCACAGGCACTTTTCGGAGAAGCTGATCCACTCAACAAAACTGTAAAATTGGATAACAACCGGGACTTTACTGTAACTGCCGTCCTCAGGGATTTGCCCGGGAATTCCACTTTTCAGTTTGACTACATCCATGCTTTTAATTATTCGGATGACAACTTGAAGCGGTCAATGACAAACTGGATCAATTCCTCCTGGAATGTCTTTCTGCAGGTGCAGCCGGGAACCAATCCTGAAGATTTGTCGAAGAAAGTATCTGAAATAAAAATCAAGAACAGTCCAAATGACAAAGGAATCAGTGAGTATTTCGCATTTCCAATGAGCAAGTGGCGGCTATACAGCGAGTTTAAAGACGGGGTAAATACAGGCGGCATGATAGCCTATGTCCAACTTTTTTCGATAGTTGCTGTGATCATCCTGCTGATAGCCTGCGTCAATTTCATGAATTTATCGACGGCTCGCTCTGAGCGAAGAGCTAAAGAAGTCGGGATCAGAAAGACCCTGGGTTCAGGGAAGAAGCAGTTGATGCTTCAGTTCTTCTTTGAATCCATGACCCTGACATTATTGGCGTTTTTTGTTTCGGTGATTGCTGTTTTTCTATTGATGCCTTCCTTCAATCAACTCGCGGGAAAGACTCTTTCCTTGGATCTCACTTCTCCGGTGTTTTGGATTATCTCTTTGGCTATAGTGTCATTTACCGGCCTGATCGCAGGAAGTTATCCTGCCATTTACCTTTCTTCTTTTAATCCGGTCAAAATCCTGAAAGGGACTTTTCTGGCTGGGGAAAGGGCGGTCTTGCCACGAAATATCCTTGTCGTGGGACAGTTTGTGATCTCCATCCTGCTGATTTCCTGTACGCTAATTGTTTACCAGCAGATTCAGCATATCAAAAACCGGGATATCGGATACAATCCGGATAATCTGATCATGATCTCTTCCACAGAAGATATTCAGACAAACTTCTCTGTAATCAAAGACGAACTTCTCAAAACCGGGATGGTACAAGCAACTACCCGAACATTTTCACCGATAACGAATATTTGGTGGAGATCTCCTTCCCCGAACTGGGAGGGAAAACCGACTGACATGAACTTGCTCATGTCAGGAATGTATTCCGACGTCGATTTCGCAGAGACTATGGGGGTCAAGATGTTGGAAGGGACAGATTTTACAGGAATGCCTTCGGACTCTTCTGCACTTATTCTGAATTTGGCAGCTGTGGAGGCCATGGGTCTGGAGGAACCGGTCGGCATGCAGATGACCTACATCGATAAGACCTACACGGTGATTGGAGTGACTGACAATATTGTTATGGATTCGCCATTTAATCCGGTAGATCCGATGATGGTTTATTTTAATCCTTCGAGGACCCACTCGATCAGTATTCGGTTTAATGAAGGTACTCCTGTTCAGGCTGGGTTGGGAGCCGTGGAGGAGGTTTTTAGAAAATATAACCCGGCTGTTCCTTTTGAATATCAGTTTGTAGATCAGGAGTTTGAGCGAAAATTTTTATCCGAGGAGCTGGTCAGTAAAATCATCACAATTTTCTCCGGGATAGCGATTTTTATCTGCTGCATAGGATTGGCAGGATTGGCTTCTTTTACCATTGAAAAACGCTTCCGTGAAATAGGAATTCGGAAAGTGTTGGGGGCTTCCATTCTTCAGGTATTGGTGCTGATTTCCAAGGATTTTCTCAAACTGGTGTTGATTGCGTTTGTTCTGGCCGTACCGTTCGCCTATTGGAGGATGAATTCTTGGCTTGAGAGTTACACTTATCATATCACCATTGATTTCTGGATATTTATAGGTGTAGGAGTGGCGGTGTTGTTGTTGTCCCTGTTGGTAGTCAGTATGAATACTCTGCGCGCAGCTTTGGCCAATCCGGTAGATAGTCTAAGAAGTGATTGAAAAAGAAGCAAGAGACTAGAAACAAGATACAAGACATAAGATTCAGAATTGGGATGTCGGATTTCGGAACCCATAACCAGTAACCAATAACTAATAGCAACTATAGCATCCACACCTCCAAACTTCCAACTATCATGTGGAAAAACTATCTGAAAACCGCGTTTCGTAATCTGAGAAAAAACAAGCTTTTTTCTGCGCTGAACATTTTCGGTCTAGCAATAGGTATGGCAGTTTGCATCATGATCCTGTTGTTTGTGAATTACGAGCGGGATTTTGACGCAATTCATACGAAGAATATTTATCGGCTGAATGAGGTGCAGAAGTGGGAGGGCATGGTCGCTCCGCAAAACGTCGCTTTGTCCATGTTTCCCATGGGGCCGACCCTGGTGGAAGAATTTCCGGAAATTCTCAATTTCACGCGGGTCAGGCAAAGCGGCGAAACGAAGTTTCGAATGGGTGAGTCGACTTTTACTTTGGCGGAAACCTTTTGGGCCGATTCTTCTTTTTTCCAGATTTTTGATTTCAAATTGAAAGAAGGTGACCCTGTCACTGCGCTCACCAAGCCCGGAAGCCTGGTGCTAACATCCTCGAGTGCAGCACAATTTTTCGGAGAGGAATCCGCTTTAGGGAAAGTTCTTGAAGTAGCTGAGGGTGACAGCGCCTTTTTTACCGTAACAGGGGTCCTGGCCGATATTCCTGAAAACTCCCATCTCAAGTTTGATGGCCTGGCTTCCTTTAGTACGTTTGTTGGGCCTCAAAATATGGAAAACTGGGGAGGAAACTGGCTGACGACTTACCTTGAACTGGCTCAAGGAACGGATATTCCTACACTCGAAGCCAAATTTCCGGCCTACCTACTTTCCCATATGCCTGAAGACCGAGCCAAAGGCTATGAGCTGTTTTTGCAATCCCTGGATCAGGTGCATGCCGGATCCACGGACATTACCCATGACTATATCAACTACCAGAAATTTGACGGTGCTTATACCCGGATTTTTTTCTACATCGCCTTGATCGTACTGTTTATCGCCGGGATCAACTTTGTGAATCTTTCATCGGCCAAGTCCATCAGCCGTGCGATGGAAATCGGAGTGCGTAAGGCTTCCGGTGCATCAAAGAGTCAGCTGTATTTTCAGTTTATCAGTGAATCAATCCTGATCAGCACATTGGCGATGATCCTTGCGGTGCTCATGGTATTTCTGGCGCTGCCTTATCTGAACGAGTTCAGCCAGCGAAAGCTGGAGTTCCCCTTATTCAGCGATCCGATCGTCTTGGCATCGTTGGCGCTTGGTGCGATTGCGGTAGGAATACTTTCGGGAATATATCCGGCGGTGTTTTTATCCAGTTTTCAGCCAGTAAAAGTGCTTAAAGGCTCCACTGAATCAGGGAGGCAAAAGTCCGATTTCCGTAATGTATTAGTGATCGTGCAGTTTAGTTGCGCGATTTTTCTGATCATTTCGACATTTTTTGCAACCCGGCAAGTGCGCTTTATGCAGGCGAAAGACCTGGGATTTTCGCATGATCAGGTAGTCACGCTGCCTATTGGCGGGCGCTATTCCTCGAGGTATGACGTGCTCAAACAAAAATTGCTGGCCAATACCCTGATTGAAAATGTGACCGCATCGGGTCAGCGCCTGGGCAATAACCTGCACCAGACATCAGTGACTTTTCACGGGGCGGGTCCGGCAAGAAGCCTCGCTACTTCTCAGGTCATTGTTGATGATGATTTCCTGGACGTTTACCGGATGGAAGTGATTGCCGGAAGAAATTTCAACGGCACAGAAGCTGACTACGGTAGAGCCTACATTATTAACGAGTCGCTTGCTCATGAGCTTTTGCAGGAAGAAGGAGAAGATAAATCTCTGGAATCTCTGATCGGTCAGAGATTTGGGTTTAGCGGGATGGACTCTGCCGCTCAGATAGTCGGCATTGTCCGGGATTTTAATTTTAATTCCCTTCATCACAAGATCGAAACGCTCACGCTTTTCAACCAAAAAGAATGGGGCTATGATGAAGTCTCTGTGAAAATGAGCGGAGATCGGACGACCGAAGCTCTCGCCCATATCGAATCAGTCTGGAATGAGGTGATACCCGAACGGGATTTTGAGTATGAGTTTTTGGATGATCACTTTACCGAATTGTATCGTGCGGATCGTACCGTAAACGCAATTGTCGGCATGCTAACCTTGCTTTCTATCCTGATCTCCTGTCTTGGGCTCTTTGGGTTGGCGACGTTCACCACAGAGCAGCGGATCAAAGAAATCGGGATCCGAAAAGTATTGGGCGCATCGGTGGGAGGTGTAGTATCTCTCCTTTCCAGGGATTTTATCAAACTGGTGTTGGTGGCAATAGTAATCGCGGTTCCGGTGTCCTGGTATGTAGTAGATCGCTGGATTCAGGATTTTGCCTATAGAATTCGGATCGATTGGTGGGTATTTGCAATCTCAGGACTGGTGGCGATACTGATTGCTTTGGCGACGGTGAGTTCGCAGGCTGTGAAAGCCGCGCTGATGAATCCGGTGAAAAGTCTGAAGAGCGAGTGATGGGATTTCGGATATGGGATTTCGGATTTACGAATACGAGGCCTCATCTAGTGTTTTGGTCTTAAGCTCTCGGAGGCCTTACATCTTTCCAACCTTCCAACTTTAGAACCTTACCACTTTCCAACTCCTAATCTTTCAATTTTCCAATTTTTAAATTTTCAAATCAAAGAATTATGTGGAAAAACTACCTGATTATCGCTTGGAGGAACCTGATCCGTCAGAAATCTTTCTCTTTGATCAATGTCTTGGGACTTTCGATAGGATTAGCCTGCTGTCTTATTTTGATGGCATTTGTAAAATTCGAAAAGTCATACGATCAGTTTCATCCGGAATCTGATCGGATTTTTCGCGTAGTTCAAACGGTAAATTCCGACCAGAATTGGGCTTGGGCAGGAGGAGGAGTAGCTCCGATGCTTCGTAAAGAATTTACTGAAGAACTATCTGAAGTGGTCAGTGTGACTCAAATCAGCACTTATTTGCATGCTCCGGAAGGAACAGCACCGGAGGAAAGTTTTCGGGAAGACCGGTTTATTTTTTCAGATCCGGGCTTCGATAGGATTTTCGGATTTGAACTGAGCAAGGGAAGTTGGGATGGTGTTTTGGAAAATACCTATCAGGTGATCATCACTGAGGAGATGGCCCGGAAGTATTTTGGAGAAGAGGATCCTGTTGGAAAATCCCTGATTTCTACCGGAGATTTGGCATTTGAAATCAGAGGTGTACTCAAAGACCTCCCCGGAAACACCCATATGGCCTTCGATTTTGTCGCTTCGATGAATACGTTTAAGTCCTTCAATGACTTTCCGGTCACGGCTGATTTCGGTAGTTTTTGGTGGCCTCAGACTTATACGTATGTAAAGACCAATCCTCAAATAGACGCTTCACAAATTAGCCGAAAGATTCCTGAGGTTAACCCCAACTATCGGAATGCAGAGGAGGCAAAAGGGTATGTTCATTTTCTCCAGCCTATTCAAAGCATCCACACTGACGCGGACTTTCAGGGAGACTGGACTCCACCGATGTCGCGGCAGACATTGGTCATATTTCTATCGATCGGCATTTTTGTATTGGTTTTAGCCTGCATCAATTTCATCAATCTGGCTACCGCCAGAGCAATCAAGCGAATGAAGGAAATTGGGATTCGCAAAGTAAACGGAGCCCAGCGAGGCCAATTGCTGGGGCAGTTTTTGGCTGAATCTTTTCTCATCAATGCCATTTCAATGGGAATTGGACTGCTGATCGTCTATCTGGTAACTCCGGCGATAGAATCACGGATGGGATTTCTCATCCCTCTGGATTTGATGGAAGATAGCTCCCTTCAGATGCTGCTACTATTGGTTTGGGTTGGATCTTCACTATTAGCAGGAATTTTCCCGGCTTTTTACCTTTCCGGATTACGGCCTGAGTTGATTTTGAAGAACTCTTCTCTGACTGGGGGAAAGTCTTTGCTGCGCAAAAGTCTGGTTGTGTTTCAGTTTGTGCTTTCTGCATTGTTGGTTTTTTGTGCTTCTGTGGTCTATTATCAGCATGACTACCTGAGAAATACCTCGATGGGTTTTGATTCAGAAGGTCTGATCTCTGTGAAAATGGGGAATCTCGCCAAGGAAAAGGGTGATATTCTCAAGCAGGAGCTGGGCAAAATCCCCGGTGTTAGTTCAGTTAAGTTTACCAGTGACCGCCCGGGAATGGATACCGGATGGAATCCCACCGTAGATTATCCGGGTATCAAAGACGGAGAAACCAAAAACCTCAATGTACAATATGTGGATGCCGGGTACTTTGAAAGCTTGGGCATCCCGATGGTGGCAGGTCGGGAGTTTCGCGAAGACGGTGCGGACAAGGGAGTGTCTAAGTTGATGCGGGACAGATTTCCTGATTTGGATAATGTCGCCATGATCGTAAATGAGGCGACTTTGGATTGGTTGGGAAAAAGTGCTCAGGAAGCAATAGGCGCAGACCTGCGGGTTTTCACAGAAGAAAACGGAGAGCTTTTCTCCAATTATAAAGGAAATATTGTCGGAGTGGTGAAAGATTATCATACCCGGGATCTTCGCTACAGTCTCACGCCCACGATTTATCTGCCTGCCAAAAACGCTGCCTTCGATGGAACCAACCACACCTTGATTAAGGTCGAGCAGTCCATCACTCCTGAGCTTTTGACCCAACTAAAAACTACCTGGAAATCAGTAAATCAGGGTTTACCGTTTGACTACCGGTTTTTGGATGAGGCAATAGCATTGCAATACGAGCAGCAAGCTAAAACCAGCTATTTGCTCGGACTGTTTGCTTTTCTGGCACTCCTGATTTCATGTCTTGGCCTATTGGGCTTATCTATCTTTACCGCCGAATCCAAAAGAAAGGAGATCGGAATCCGACGGGTTCTGGGTGCCTCGGTGCTGACTATTGTGCATAAGATCACGGGAGAATTTCTGATTATGGTTGTCCTTTCTTTGCTTGTGGCATTGCCAATGGGATATTGGCTGATGGTTCAATGGCTGGAACAGTTTGCTTACCGGGTTCCGGTATCGGCTGGGTTCTTTTTGGTGACTGCGGTGATTTCGGTGCTTGTAGCCTATATCACTGTCTCGATACAGTCTTTCAGGTCCGCTCAGGCTAATCCGGTAGATTCCATCCGTAGCGAATGAGGCAGGAATACAAAAACTTCATTTTAATGATGGAGGAATGGTCTTCAAAATTTTAAACTGATCAATGAAATGCTCAAAAACTACTTTAAAATCGCCTGGAGAAATCTCCTGAGAAACAAACTTCGGACTTCAATCCATGTGCTTGGCTTGTCGTTGGGGATATCGATTTGCTTTTTGATTTTCAATCTGGTTTTTCACGCTTACAGCTTTGACAAATTTCATCCGGATCTGGATAGGATTTATAGAGTAACTACGGTTACCGATTGGGGGGGGGAGTCTTATCCAAATTCAGGTACCCCGGGTCCTCTAGGTGAAGTGATCAAAGATGAAGTTGTCGGAATTGAGGAGAAAGCCAGACTTTACACCCTCAGCGAAACAATGGTTGCCAATCCCTCAGAAAATAAGGTTTATGGCAGATCTGACGGAGTGACTTTTTCAGACATAGGTTTTTTCAGGGTTTTTCCAAGGAAGTGGCTTGCCGGGAATCCTGAATCAGCATTGATCGAACCCAACACAGCGGTAATTTCTGAATCCAGTTTGAAAAAATATTTCCCTGGATCTGATGCTGCATCGGTATTGGGAAAGGAATTGCTATGGGTAGACTCAGATTCGATTGTTGCCCGAATTACAGGTGTGGTGGAGGACTTCAGTGAAAAGTCAGATTTCATTTTCACTGATTTCATTTCTTTTAGCACGATCGATACTGAAAAAGAGGACGAGTGGTATGGGCTTCACAGCTGGGACAATGTCAATTCAGGTTCGCAGCTGTTTATTAAGGTTGGCGAGGGCATTTATGCAGAACAGCTGAATAAAGCACTGGAGGCTGTTGTAGCAAAGAATTACGATAAAAATGAGGAGGGAAGCACTTCCTTTTTGGTAGAGCCGTTGACCGAGCTACACTTCACACACAATTACACAGACACGACAGTTTCTAGAGTTTTTCTTCAGGGGCTGATCTATATTGGCCTGATTATATTGGTGTTGGCGACTTTGAATTTCATCAATTTGGAAACTGCTCAGGCTATCGGGCGGGCCAAAGAAGTCGGCATTCGCAAAACCCTTGGAGGCAGGAGACTTCAGCTTATTTTTCAGTTTCTGACTGAAACCTATCTCATCGTTTTGATAGCTACCAGTCTTGGGTTGGCCTTGGTGGAAATACTGAAAGCGGTGTTTTCGGGATATCTTCCGCAGGGTTTTGCTATCGATTATCTACACTGGCAAAACCTATCTTTCTATTTAGCTTTTCCATTGCTGATTACCCTTATTTCCGGAATTTACCCTTCGATGATTTTGTCCGGATATCAGCCTCAAAGAGCCTTGAAAGGAGAGTTTTCCGGAATTAGAGGCTTTTCTCTTGGAGTTTTTCTCAGAAAAAATCTGACAGTCCTGCAGTTTTCGGCCTCAATTGCATTTATCATTTTGGTATTGGTTCTCAATCAGCAAATCCGCTTTGTTTCCAGCCAACCTTTAGGTTTTGAAAAAGAGGAGGTTATGTATGCTTCCCTGCCTTTTCTTTCTCCACCGGACAAAATGGCCCAACTGCAAGACAGGCTCAATCAAAAAAGTATGGTCAAAGGCAGCAGTCTGAGCGGAAGCTTGGTGTCTTCGTCCAGTCTTTGGACTTCAGATGCCTATGTGCCGGTGGATACGACCGAAAAACAAATTTATATCCAGGTGATGAACGTGGATTCGGCATTTATCGCGGTCAACGGAGTACCACTTTTGGCCGGTATTTCGGGATCCAACAAAGCTGATGAGGTAGTAGTCAATCAGAATTTCCTCAAAGAAGCCGGGATTGAAACACCTGAAGAAGCTTTGGGTTTGGTTATTAAATTTAATGGAGAACAGAAAAAAATCGTCGGGGTAATCGGGAACTTTCACTCAAGAACTCTTCGTGAAGAGATCCGCCCTTTGCTATTCACCGTGAATTCACAATTTTTCCAAACTATCTCTGTCAAGTTACAAAAAGGTCAAAATCTCGCATTGGCCAAGAAAGAGCTCGAAGATGCGTATAAGGAAATCTATCCCCATGAAACTTCGGAATTTAAGTTTCTTGATTCCCAAGTCGAGCAATTCTATGCCGAAGATCTGAAAATCAGAAATGTATTGGGAGGGGCCTGTATTTTGGCGATTTTGATTTCTGCAATGGGCTTGTTTGGACTTTCTTCCTACACTATAGCACAGCGAACCAAGGAAATCAGCATAAGAAAAGTGCTTGGAGCATCTATTCTTCAGATTTTGAGCCTGATTTCCAAAGAGTATGTGTTGCTGGTGATGATTTCTTTTGCCTTGGCAGTTTATCCGGCTTACTACTTTCTAAGCGATTGGCTCAGCGGATTTACTTATAAGATTGCCATGCCATTTTCACTATTTGGAGTTTCAGGTCTTTCAGTGATGTTGATTTGTTTGCTGATCGTAGGACTACATTCGTATGTTGCGGCCCAAACCAATCCTGCCAAAGTGCTCAAAGACGAGTAGCAGCCACATTTATTGATATTTTGACACTGAATTTAGGCCTGAAAAAGAAATTTTTCAGGCCTTGTTTTATTTGGAGATTTGAAAAAATAGCTTTTCCAAAAAAATAAAGAAACCTCCATTGGAGTAATAAATTTTTTTAAAGAAGGTATTTCAGCAAAAAATGTCTGGAAAAGTTAAATTGTCGGTTAGTTTTGTGCCTGCCACTGATCAAATCCTTCTCATATGACAAGTAGATCCTTTTTCTTTTCTGCACTTATCCTTCTGGTAGCCACAGTATTTTTGGTTTCATGCAGCATCCAGAAGCCATCCGTGGAGAAAGGGTTTACCCCACTTTTCAACGGGAAAAATCTGGACGGTTGGGTTGGGAATAAAGAATCCTATCAAGCCAAAGACGGAATGATCGTGATCGAGCCAAAAGGCAGCGGTGGAGGAAATTTGTTCACTGAAAAGGAATACGGAGACTTTATCCTGAGATTTGAATTTCAATTAACTCCCGGAGCAAATAATGGACTTGGGATTCATGCCCCACTATCCGGAGATGCAGCTTACCAAGGAATTGAGCTTCAAATCTTGGACAACGAAGCTGAAAAATATTCAGAATTGGAAGTTTACCAATACCATGGTTCGGTATATGGTGTGATCCCTGCAAAACGCGGCTTTTTAAAACCAGTTGGCGAATGGAACACACAGGAAGTAATCGTAAAGCACCCCAAAGTAACAGTCATTCTGAACGGGGAGACAATTTTGGAAGGAGATTACCTGGAAGCAAGCAAAAACGGGACATTGGATGGTAAAGAGCATCCTGGGCTGCAGCGAAGGAGTGGACACATTGGATTTTTGGGCCATGGCGACGTGGTTCGGTTTAGAAACATCAGAATCAAAGAATAACATTAACCCATTAATAAATATTTAATATTAAGAAAACATGAGTAAGGAGATTCAATTTATCGACCGGAGAGACTTTATCAAGAGAAGTAGTTTGGGTGTGCTGGGCTTGGCTTTGGCACCGTCTCTTTTGGCAAAAGCAAATGCTGCCGGACGCTTGAGAACTGCCCATATCGGTCTTGGAGGTATGGGAATGGCTGATTTGGATGCCATTTCCTCCCATCAACTGGTCGATGTGGTGGCCCTGTGCGATGTAGATAGTACAGCTTTGGCAGGTGCCAAAGCCCTGCATCCAAATGCAAAAACATATTCAGACTACCGAATCCTGCTGAAGGAAATGGAAGGCGAAATCGATGCGGTGATCGTATCGACTCCTGATCATACCCATGCTCCGGCATCCATGATGGCGATGAAAATGGACAAGCCGGTTTATTGCCAAAAGCCCCTCACTCACCACGTATCGGAGGCTAGAGCTATGAAAAAACTGGCTGAGAAAAAGAACCTGGTTACCCAGATGGGAATTCAGGTACACTCCTTCTATGATTACAAGCTTGCCACTCTTTTGATCCAGTCTGGAATCATCGGGAAAGTAAATACTGTAAGAGCCTGGTCGCCCAAGAACTGGGGATATGATGGTCCAGAGCCGACCGGAAGTGATCCCGTGCCGGCAAATCTGGACTGGAATCTTTGGTTGGGAACTGCCCCTGAGAGACCTTATAAAGAGGGCGCTTATCATCCTGGAAACTGGAGAAAGATCATGGACTTTGGTTGCGGAACACTGGGAGACATGGGTGTCCATATTTTTGATACCCCCTATAATGCACTCCAGCTAGATGTGCCTACCACTATCCTCAATGAAACCCGTCAGCCAACCGGCTTTGGATTTCCTGAGCATAATGTGGTGACCTATGAGTTTCCTTCGACACCTTATACTGCCGAGACCTTGAAGTGGGTCTGGTACGATGGACCTGGCGCACCTGCCGACCATGAAGACCTTAAGTTGCCCAATGGCGAAGAATTGCCGGATCAAGGAGCGATGTTTATGGGAGAAAAGGGCAGATTGTTGCTCCCGCATTTCCAGCAGCTTCCCAGATTGATCGTTGATGGTCAGTACAAGGAAATGGATATTGAATCATTCAATCTTGGTGCCCCTGTGAAAGATTATGATTCAGAAAGCAAGAAGCATTATCACCAATTTGTAGATGCCTGTTTGGGCCAAGGGGAATGCAGTGCGCCATTTTCCTATGCAGCAAGATTGACCGAAACCATCCTACTTGGGGTGATTGCCGGTCGCTTTCCAAATCAGACTTTGCACTGGGATAGCAAAAAAGCCAAGTTTGCCGAAAAGGATGCGAACGCGTTTCTGGGTGGGAAGTATCGCAAGTTTTAATTTGAAGACCTCGAGTCAAATAATAGGTTAGTGGTAAATTATAAGAAGAGAGTTGTGTCAGTTGGAGTTGATCATTTCTACTGAATACTGATTACGGAGAAAGTTCACGGAATACTCAGACTGATCACAAAGAACTGAGTCTGATCACTGATTACTGATCTCCTCTTTGTTCGCTGGCGAACAAAAATGTTCGAGAAAACAATGCGGACAAAATCAAAAAAATGCCTCTGGAGTCAATTCAGAGGCTTTTTTTATGGCATAATAGTAGGATAAGGTTGACCTGTATTGGAATGGCACAATCGTGGGAAATAATCATGAAAGTGCTCAAAACTAATCGAAACAGTGGGCCATGACAATTATCAACTCTTTCAAACCGCCTAGGCGGTTCTTTTAAATTTTCCAGTCTAAAACCATGTGGAAGAATTACCTGAAAGTCTCTTTTAGAAACCTGAAAAAGCGAAAGCTTTACACAGGGATCAACCTGCTTGGGTTGACTATTGCTTTGGTTAGCTTTTTTGTGATTTCGCTCTATATCTATCACGAGTGGAGCTATGATCGGATGTACACCGGATCGGAGAGGATTTACAAATTCAATCAAGAGTTTGTTTCGGGAGGTGAAAGACAACTGGTGAGCACAACTCCTTCGATATTGGTACCAACGCTAATGGAAGAATTTCCGGAAGTAGAAACCGGAACTCTGGTTTTTGACCTGAGTATTTTCACTTCTGTAATGGTAGATGCCGGAGAGGGGAATCAGGAAGAATCCCGCTTTGCCTTTGTGGACGAGAATTTTTACAAAGTCTTCGATTTTGAAATTCTTGCTGGCCAAAAAGGGAACTTGCTCAACGAGCCAAATCAGCTTGTTTTAACAGAAAATACAGCGAAAAGGTATTTTGGATCAGCACAAAATGCCGAAGGAAAATCTATTAAAGTGGACGGTCAGGAATACCTTATCACAGGAGTGATGGAGAATTTTCCAAGCAACAGCCATTTGGATTTTGACTTTTTGGCCTCTTTCAAAACTCACCGTCATGGAAAAAATCCGGAATGGTCGCCTAGCAATTATTACAGCTATGCAAAATTGCGTCCTGATGCGGATTTGAAGGAGTTTGAAGATAAGCTTCCTCAGATGGTGGAAAAATATCTGGGAGAAGAACAGAAAGAATATGGTTTCCAAACTGCCTTTTTCACACAACCTGTAACCAACATCCACTTGGGTGACCAGACTCTCAGCTCAGTCAAGCCCGGAACAGACGTGAAATACCTATACATTTTTGGAATTGTAGCTATTCTTTTGATTGCAATTGGCATCATTAATTATGTGAATCTGGCCACGGCCGAAGCCACGGAACGTACCAAAGAAGTAGGGCTGAGAAAAGTGATGGGAGCGGACAGGACTCAACTTTTCGGTCAATTTGTATCTGAATCCATGATTCTGACCTTTGGTGCGGCGGTTTTGAGTTTGTTGATTATTTATTTGATAGCACCTCAATTTGTCAAGTTGGGTGGAGTTCCCCTGGATTTGAGTCTGTTGTTTTCAGTTCCTGGAATGATTTTTTTGACAGTATTGGGAGTAGTTGTCGGACTTTTGTCCGGTATGTATCCATCTGTCATTCTTTCGGGTCTGGAACCAATCAAAGCTTTGGGTAACAAGGTAAAAGTAGGCGGGGGAGCTTGGGTTAGAAAAACCTTGGTTGTTTTTCAGTTTTTCGTATCCATGGGATTGTTGATTGCCACTTTTGTGGTCAAGTCTCAACTTGACTACATGCAGGATGTCAATCTGGGATATCAGCGGGAACATGTGGTGGCTTTGCCTTATCACTACAACATGCGCAAATCAATCGAGACAGTAAAGCAAGAGATGCTTAGGACAGGTTCCGCGGAGTCTATTGCTTTGGCAGCGGATATGCCGATCCATATCAAGGCCGGTTATACCATTTTTCCCGGCGGAGATAATCAGAAGGAATTTATGATCACTGGGTATTCGGTGGACAAAGACCTGGTAAATACCATTGGATTGAAGATCTTGGCTGGTGAAAATTTCACCGAACAGGACATTTCGCGTAGCGTCGGCAATGATTCCACGCTTGAATTTCCGGTGATTTTAAATGAAGCAGCATTGGATCGTTTGGGCTGGAGTCCTGAAGATGCCATTGGGAA
>DATIAI010000688.1:0-2613 GCA_035458065.1 Algoriphagus sp.
AAACATGCCAAGCAGGAATGTGAATCAGGAAAAATCTCCATCCGAAGTGTAAGGAAAGATACCAACGAGTCTTTGAGAAAACTTCAAAAAGACGGGGCCCCTGAGGACGCCATAAAACGTGCTGAAGATCAGGTTCAAAAATTGACTGATCAATATTCCAGCAAACTCGACGAACTGCTCACCAAAAAGGAAGCGGAAATTATGAAAGTCTGAGTTTGGAAAACCAAACAAAAGCCTGGCAAATTAAATTTTGTCAGGCTTTTTTGTAACCTCGAATTAAGGAATTCAGAACTGATAGATCTGAAAATTCTCAGCAAATCTCTTCGGGAAAAAACTTTTCTGCTATCCGGATTCCTTCATTTATCATTCATCAAAGTTCACATTGATAAAGGTCGCGATCCCAAAAAGCGGTCCGCTCCTCAGATATTTGCCGTTTTCAAACGCTACGCCGAGCTCAACCCTGAATATCCGGAAAAGATTGTCCAGTGAATATCCGATTTCGGTGTAGTGCGGAGAGTTTTCGGTTTTCAGATAATTGACAAAAATGTTTTCTCTGACTCCTGAAAATCTCAGCATAGGCAATTGGGTCAGCAAAAACTTTCTAAACTGATAGTGAGCAATCCCTGATATGTAATTGGAATTGGTGCTGTACTTATAATAGTCCATAAACCGGAAATTGGAGGCTGGACCGAAATTGGAAAATATGGTCCTGTTACCTCCAAAATGCTTGAAATCCTGAAAATAGACTCGATCATTATTCAGGAAACCCCCGGCTGTGACATTGAAATCCAGCTTGCCACTGGCTCCAAAACGAACATCATGCTTCAGTCCCACCTCAAGCAGATCAAACTTGGATGAATTGTCTGATCTTGTTAAGCCCTGAAAAGCTTTCTGATAAGTAAAAGTGATCAAAGGCGATCGCTCATAATTCGGAGACTTTCTGCCATTTCGGATGGTATAGGTCAATCCCGGCCTCCACTCTACTGAGGTATGGAGTTTGGCAATTTGGTGATTTTGGAAAGACTCATCACTTGCCTCCACATTTTCGGGTCTATTGGGGGTGTATGCTCTTTCCGGTTTGTTGTAAAATGAATAATCGGAATTATTGAACAATTCTGTTCTTTCTGCCCACGTGAAATTTACCCGATAAGTCAGCCCATAATTCACCCGATGCGACCAATACGCTCTTGCAAAATCCTGCTCATAGAGTTTCATGTAGTTTCTGCGAACCAACAAGGAATAGGCAGCATTGACCTGCTCTTGAATGGGTTCTTCTGAGTTGAATTGGTAGATATACCTTCCCCCTTCGATACCCCAGGTTTGACCGGAAGTGGGCTGGGTATGTGACCAGCGAAAGTCGACCTTCCCATAAAATCGGTCACTGGAAAACCCGTACCGAAGTTCGGGCTCGATATTGAAACTTTTGCGGATTCTATTGACGCTGTCCGCCAGTTTCACTTCGGAATATTTTCGGTAGAAAAAACCCATTCCCGCTTTCCAGCCTTCCACCGTATTGAATGAAATTTTGGTCAGGTTGGATTTAAAACCTACTGAAACCCCTTTTCCAAAAGAATAAGAACCACCTGTTAATACTTCAATTGGCTTAAACCCCTTTCTGGCTTTTTTGGCCACCGAATCGACTTCACTCATTTTGGCAGTTTCGACTGTTGCAAGGCTGTCGTCGCGTTTGTATCCTTCTATTTCCTTCGCAGTCAATGGTACTGGTCTGATACTGTCCCAATAGCTCAAACCACGTTTTTTCGCGAGAGAATCTACACTATAATAGCGCTCCGAAGTGACATCCTGCTTTTCGGCAGCTTGTTGTTCTTTCAGGGACTCCTTTTCGTATTCATTGAGGATTTTTCGATATTCTTTTCTCGTTTTGGGTTCTTCACTGGCCAATTGCTCCAAGGCGGAAATTGACTTGTCAAACTTTGGCAAACCCTGTGGAACGTCTTGCACCTTTTCATCGATGATTTCCGGGACCGCTGCCAAGTCGGGATTTAGTGTCACCTCATATTCCCGTGTCGAGGCGAGGTATTTGAATTCTCCTGCAAAGCCAAAAATCTTCCCTCCAAAGGTATAACTATGAGTCAACGGCATCCAGACATTATCTGCCACAGGTGCATATTGCTGCTTTGCGGATATCTGAAAACCCAAAAGCGAAGTTTTCAAATCCAGGCTGTGTATCGCCCAAAGGTCTTCAATGATATAAATGTATCCTTCAAAAACCCGCTCTCCCCTCGATCGTGGTGTTACTTTGATTTTACTGACCATCACTTCCTGGTCAAAAAAGCTCCCTTCATATCTAAACTGGTAATATTGGAAAGCATATCGGGAAAGCGGCGACACGATCTCGTTGATCTGATCCTGGTAAAATGAAGTCTGGATATAAGGTGCCGGTGAGGTTCCCTGATTGTCACCATTGGTGCGGATCGAGATCACTTTTTCTTCGACTTTGTCAGGAAGGGTAAAGGTAATTCTCGAAACAGACTCCGAAGTATAGGCTTCATTGAGTTTTAAACCTTCCTCCTCCAAAGTCTTCTTTATGAAGAATGGAGCATCGGTCAACTGACCAGTTCCTTTCAAATAAACTGTGGTAGAATATTGCTG
>DATIAI010000689.1:0-5202 GCA_035458065.1 Algoriphagus sp.
AAGAAATTGGGATCCACAAAGGCCGTATTTCCCTTTCTGATCACCTTTTCTCCCATTCGTATTTTAGTATCAGAACTTAACTTAATCACTCTGGTACTTGCCTCCACCTCTGGTATTTCATCCTTGAAAGTCTGGGCCACCGGAGCCATTACACTTGCCTCATTCAGAAATTCCTCCCCAATCTTGGCATCCAGATTTACGCGATAGATACGGTCAGATTTGGCAAAGAAACGATCGTAACTAAACTCTTCAATAACATATAAACTGATAACCAGGCAGGTGGCGATCCCCAGAGAAAGTCCAAGAATATTGATGAAAGACACCAACTTATTCTTCATCAGACTTCTCCAGGCAATTTTGAAATAGGTTTTCAGCATGATCTTGAATTGGAAAATTTTAAAATTTTAAAAATTGAAAGATTTGGAAGTCGGGAAGTTGGAAGTTAGGAAGTTAGGAGGTTTGGAGGTTGGAGGTCCGGATTATATAACATATCTCCCCTCTCTAATCTCATTTCTCTATCTCTTATTTCTTGGCTCTTGTTTCTTGTGCCTTGGTACTTGGTACTTGGTACTTGGTACATTTATTCACTCTTCAAGCTCTTCACCGGATTAGCCTGCAGACTCTTGTAGGATTGGAAAAAGATCGTCCCCAATGCCAGAATTAGACAGGATCCTGCGGAAAGCAAAATCACCCAGATTTCCACGCCTGTCCGATAGGCAAACTCCTCCAACCAACTGTTCATGGCATAGATGGCAAGCGGCACCGATATCACAATCGAACTCAGGATGAGTCTCAAATAAGACTTCGAAAGCATGATGAAAATCTCCGCCATCGAAGCCCCGAAAACCTTTCGGATCCCAATTTCCTTAGTCCTGAGATGAGCGGTAAAAGAAGTCAGGCCAAAAAGTCCCAGGATTGCAATAGCAATCGAAATCAGAGTCAAGGCTCTCAATAGGCCTTCCATTCTCATTTCCGACTGATACATTTTGCCAAAATCCTCATCCAGAAATGTGTAATTCATCGGAACTCTAGGTTCATACAATTTCCAAGCAGCCTGAAGTTCATCAATCCCTGCTTTCATGTCTCCTCCCTGCATCCTCACAGAGATGTAATCTCTCAGATAATAGTCGTGCAGGTATTCGATCACCAGCGGTTTGATTTCATTTCGGAACGATTCAAAATTGAAATCCTCCACCAAGCCTATGACTTCCAGAATAGCTTCATCATTTGCTCCTTTGTTTTTGATAACCAGCTGACCGATGGGATTTTCACTGATTCCTAACACTTTAGCAGCTTTTTGGTTAATGATAGCTTTGCCGACATCGGCACCAGCGACGGTTCCAAAGTTCCTTCCATCCAGCAACTTAAACTTGTACGTTTCCAGATAATTATGATCAGCCTCGTACCAGTTCATGCCCTGCTCCTGAGTAGAAGTTGGCAGTACAAACGAGCGCATTTGAAACTGATCTGCCATTGGGATGCCGGTAGAAAAGCTCATCGTCTGAACCTTGGAACTGGAGGCAAAACGGGCAACAAAATCTTCGCGCTGCTCATTTTGAATTTCCCCGTCATTGTGGATGATCAGCAGTTGCTCGCGCAAAAATCCGGGATCGCTTTGCTGGATGAAATTCAGCTGGCGCTGCACAACTAAAGTGCATATAACCAAGGTTATTGTAGTCACAAATTGGAATATCACCAATCCATTTCTGAAACTGTGGGAGTTTTTGCCGACCGTGAGCTGCTTTTTCAACACTAAAATCGGACGGAAAGAGGAAAGGTAAAATGCCGGATAAAATCCCGATAGCAAGGTCAATAACAGGATCAAACCCGGGATAATGGCCAAGATCAAAGGATTTTGAAGCAAGTTAAAATCCAGATTTTTCCCTGAAAGTTGGTTAAACAAGCCGTTGGAAAGTTGAACCACTATCAATGAAAAAATCACCGAGATCAGAACCAGAATGAAAGCCTCAGTGAGAAACTGCCAGATCAACTGGGCTTTACCTGACCCCATCACCTTGCGGACCCCAACTTCCATGGTTCGCAGTCCGGATTTGGCTGTTGCCAAATTCATGAAATTGATGCAGGCCAAAAGCAACACGAAAACTCCTACCAATCCAAACAGGTACACATAGCTTTCATAGCTGTTTGGCTTGAGTTCGCGGAGTAAATGTGACTGCAAATGAATGTCCTGGACCGGCATCACTTTCAGATTATAATCAGAATTTTGAGAACCATCCTCCAGAGCCGGAATAGCGTATTGAGCTACCATTTGGTTCAGCTTTTCTTGAACGGTTCCCTGCTTTTCCGGGGGAAATTTCACATAAGTATACAGGATCGCCCAGCTCCAATTTTCCATCAGGAAAATCTCGTTATGCATATCCGGTTCAAAAACCAGCATATCGAAGTCCAGGTGAGATTGTTCGGGAATATCCTCAATCACTGCCGCAATTTGACGGGGAATCGGATTGTTGCTACCGATAAGAAGCTGCTTTCCAATCACTTCATCATAGCTCAAATCTCCAAAGTATTTGTTTGCAGAAGAAGCAGTAATGACGATGTGGTCTGGACCCGACAATGCTTTCGCTTTACTTCCTGCCGCCAATGGAAAATCAAAAACTTCAAAAAATCCGGGCTCTGCATAGAACACATTATCTTCCCTAAAAACCTGATCTTGATTGACCCCTTCCGCCGGCTGAACGGTAAAATCATTCCATTTCAACAATCGGGTGACGGCTTCTATTTCGGGTATGTCCGATTCGATTCTTGGACCCAAAGGCGGAGGAGCAGTGGCATAGCTTGCAGTCGCAAAATCTCCCCAATGGGAAGTCACACGGAAGACATTTTCAGATTCCGGAAAAAAACGGTCATAGCTCAATTCATCCTGAACAAAAAGCATGATCATCAGGAATCCGCTAATCCCCAAAGTCAAGCCAAAAATATTGAGTCCGGTATAAAGCCTGTTCTTTCTCAGAATTCTCCAGGCAAGGATAAAATAGTTTTTGAGCATGATGTGGGAGTTTGGAAGTTGGAAGTTGGGAAGCTAGGAGGTTTGGAAGTTGGAGGTTTGGAAGTTGGAGATTTGGACGTTGAAGGTCTGGAAGTCGGGATGCTATAACATTTCTCCCCTCTCTAATCTCATTTCTCCCCTCTCTAATCTCTTGTTTCTTGGCTCTTGCCTCTTGTTTCTTGTGCCTTTGTACTTAATACTTGGTACTTGGTACTTAATTAAACTCCAGATTAATGCTTCCGCCTGAGCTCTGCATGATTACCGGAATTCCTCCACCGTTGATTTTTCCTACGATTTTGTCCTTCTTGATTTCCCCATCAAAATTTGAAAGTGAGGAGTTTACTCTTCCTCCGCTTAAGTCGAGGTTCATACCAAGTCCTTTTGGAACAACCGCGGTGATGCTACCTCCGCTGGACTTCAGAGTGAGCTCTTTTTCCAAATTTGAAAGTTGAGCTCTCACTGATCCTCCGCTGCTGCTGACAGAAATGCTCCCGGCAATTTCCTCCAGATTTACACTTCCACCAGAGGAACCAACCATCAGATCGCCGGTGAGTTGGCGCACTTTAATGGAACCACCGCTTGACTGCGCTTCTACATTTCCCTTAAAATTTTCAACCAGGAAAGACCCTCCAGAGCTTTGGGTTTTAACCTGGCCGCTGCTGTTGACCACTTTAATGCTTCCGCCACTGGAAGCCAATTCTTGTCTTCCGTTCAAACCGTCTAGAGCTATTGAGCCACCGCTGGATTGAAATTTGGAAGACATTTCTTTAGGTACCTGAATTTTAAATGAAAGATTCAATTTGCTGCGGTCCATATTTGGTTTACGCTTGACTACCACCGAAATGGTATTTCCGCTCTGGCTGATCTCGAGATTGTAATTTTCCAGTTCCTCTTCCACAGCAGGATCTTCAGATTCGATTTCCTTTCCATTTAACTTCACATACATATCCACAACGACTTCATTGCCACTTCCACCGGTGACAGCCACTGCAGAGCCTGAAGTTTCCACATTGAGATTGCCCGCACCACTTATTTTAAACTGTTTGGTGAGGTAGGGATTTACCCGAAACTCTGAAGCAAAAACAGAGGTCTGAAGGGTTAGCAAAACTAGGATAGTGAAAGCAAAAGTTGTTTTGAGGTGTCTCATAGAGATAGCATTAAGTTGGAAATTACTTATTGTACCATTTCTACTTTTGTGCCAGTAAAAAATGGGGTTCTAAATACCAAACAGGCTTTTCTTCCTGCAAATTAAGACGCACGCGTACATTTTTGTCCGCCTGCGGTCAACCCAATCCGGATTAATAGGTTTCTAAAGATCCAAAAGCTTATTCATTCCGGATACTCTGAACCGGATCAGCCGAAGCTGCCAACCAAGCTTGAGAAACTACCGTCACTAAAGCCACAATCAAGGCTATCAATCCTGCCAAACCAAACATCCACCACTGCATGGGGATTTTGTATGCAAAGTCATCCAGCCAGCGATCCAAAGCCCACCAGGCCAGAGGGATAGAGATTAAAAAAGCAATCAGTACCAGTTTCACAAACTCACCAGAAAGCAAGCCTACGATATTGCCCACCGTTGCACCCAAAGCCTTCCGGACACCGATTTCCTTTCTTCGCTGCTCCGCGCTGAAAGCTGCCAGACCAAGCAGTCCCAAACAAGAGATAAAGATGGTCATTTGGGTAAAAATGCTGATCACCCTAGAAAGCAACTGTTCTTTGGCGTACTGCTGCTCCACTTCCTGATCCAAAAAGGAATAATCAAAAGGCGTATGTGGCATCAATTGACTCCAAACCGTCGAAAGTTTGCCCAGAATTGCATCGTAATTGTCGCTATTCATCGAAAGAACCAGATGGTTGAGGCGACCTGCATGCTCCGTATACTCGATCATAAAAGGCCGAATCTGCTGATGCAATGAATTGTAGTGGAAATCCTTCATGACTCCTGCCACCTCTACAAAAGTCGGTTCATCACCATACTGACTGAAAAGCTTGGTTCCCAAGGCCGATTCAGTTGTTAGGCCCAGTTCGGCCATCAGCCGTTCATTGATCAGGACTTTCCCTACATCTCCCTTGTTTAGGTCTCTTCCACTGATCAATGTGATGCCATGCACAGGAACAAAAAACTGGTCACTTACCATGAATTGGGCGTTTATCGCGGAGTTCATGTCTTCTCCTTCCAAATAGACCCCAAC
>DATIAI010000690.1:0-13855 GCA_035458065.1 Algoriphagus sp.
AAAGAGGATCGTTCTCAGTCCGGGGTAGTAGGCAGCACCATATTTCAGATCGGAGTTTCCAACTTCAGCTCGAAAATCTGCTGCGTCCTCTGCGACTGTTTGGTCTAAGTCAAACAAGGCATCCAAAATGGCAAACCGGTCCTGGAGTTTGGCGCATTGTGCTAGCATTTGATCATGGAGCGTTTTGCGGTTGACTGCAGAGAGCATGACCGCCTCAGGAACTACCAACAGAGTGGGCTCATCTTCCTCCTCCAGTACTTTTAACCCAGCCAGCAAGTCATTGACATCGATATCATCCCCGGTTGGTTCCTCTACAAAATCCCCGACAGAAACAATCCAACATGGTCCGCCTCCATTGGAGAAATACATGTACACCTGATAGGTCATCAGATATTGGGAAAAATTGGCAGGATCTGTAATTGCTACAGTCGGTCCATCAGTGATGGTAATGGTGTAGCTTTCTTCAAACGATTCACCGAATATCTCTTTGTACTCAAGATAGGAAGTGACTCTTACAGGGATATTGATCGCAAAGTCCTCTCCTTTTCGGAATCTCTTGGAAGTATAGCCCACAAAGGCCGGAATGGCAGTCGCCACCGGTACGATGGATGCGGGAAGGGTGGAAATTTCCTGGATATACACCCCGGGGGTTTTGAATTCTGCCATATCAATGAGGATTAGATGAATACATAGATTTCTGAGATTTCTTCACCGGGGCTGACTTTGATGGCTCCGGTTCGGGAGGGATTGGGTAAGTGACCGAAAAGAACCCGATTTCCAGGTTTTCTTCTCAGTTCCAGGTTGAGCTTGGGACTTTCGAAAAAGGGAATCGGTACCTGAGATTTGAAAATTACTGTCTCGGCATTGTTGACTTTGACATCTGCATTTGGGGCAGCTCCTATCTGTTGGAAACTGTAGGTCGCATAGGGAGAATCAGGGGGGTTGCCTTTATCCAAAATCGAAAGCTGGGCTGTGCCTAAATCCACTTTTTTGTTTTGGCTGACGATGATGTAGGTCCACTTCGTAGCTTTTCGCTTGAGGTCGATTGCATAGTATTCCCTTCCGCCATAGAGATGATCAGGAACGGCTCGGTAGGATATTTTCATGACTCCTATTGCCGATTTGACTTCCGGATCTTGGGTCAGGAAGTATTCCTTTTTCCACAGATCGAGGGTATCCGCTTCATTTCTTAGAACAAGGGTGATATTTCCTTCTGGTTTTCCTTTTAAATCAAGAGAAAGGAGAAACTCACCTTTATCATCGGGAGAAAGCTCCAGGTCTAAAGGAAAAGGGACCCCGTTCAAATCTTGGCCCGAGGAGATTTTTGCCCCGGAAGCATCTTTTACCTGAAGAATTACTTTTGTCGGAACCGGATTGAGATTCACACGGGTGATGAAAGTTTTTGGCCGGGAACCATCCCAAATGTCCAGACCGATTTTTTCAGGATTGTCGGGATCAATCGAAGCGCTTGCAGGAATGTTTTGAAAAGCCAAAAAATCCCCTGACTGATAAGTTCTTGATCCTTTGGTAAGTTGGGTGACAGCAAAAAACTGAGGAGAATTGGTGCTTTGGAAGAAAAAGAAAAAGTCAAGTGGAGGCTTCAGAGCCACTTCAGGGGTGGAAAGATCATCTTCTGCCCGGTAAAGCACGATGATTCCCTGTGGAGTTTCCCTCCAAAGCATCCGGCCTTTTCTCAGGGTTTCCTGTGTTTCGCGAGTCGGAATCAATTTAAATTCCTTTGCAATCCCCTCTAGGAAATAGTCATGAAGCACGCTTACTTCGAAAAGTCGGCTGTAGATGATGTTCATGATTTATGGGTTGAAGAGAGAAAAATCTGCTCGATTGGTTCACCGCTTTCCTGAATCGCATTTTCCTGAATTCGGAGCGTTTTGACTTTGTAAAGCACACTGGGCAGGTATTTGGCACCGACCACAGACCAAAAATTATAGAGCTGCTCGAAGGAATAGCTGTAAAGTTCCACCACGATTTTGGTCAGATTGACGTCAAATCCGGACAAGGAGGGGCTGTTTTCAGGAGTGAACACATTCTTGCTTTGGAAAAAAGCAATCGCATAGCTCAGCTGCTTGAGTCCTTCGACATAATCATCTGAGGTATTGTTCGCCAGTTTGTTCTGAAAATTGGCCGTGATCAAGACATACAAATTCAACTGAATTTCAGGATTGCGCTTTTCGACTTTTCCCACGGCATTGATAAACCGGCTCGTTTGATCTTTGTTGGTGCGTTCCTCTTCGATATTGATGAGGGAAAGACCAAGGGATTGATCCGGAATGGCAATCCCTTGTTCATTCGTCACCCCGGACAAAAAAATCCTCGTCGTGAGAGGATCTCCCACTTTGAGCTTGATAAATGCATTGAGCTCCTGCGTCAAAAATTCCAAAGCGGAATGAATCATGCTGAAAAATCGAAAGGGTGAAAAATTCGGTGTTCTGAATGGATAAATTATCCAAGCCCAGTTCCTAATGACAGGAAAAAATATTGTAAAATGACTTTTTTACTAGAGGATTAATCCGATTAAATGACTTTATATCAAGTGGTTAAATTGAATAGTCTAATAACCTTTTGACAAGAAAATCAAAAAGAACCAATTCTGAATTTGGCAAAAACAGATAGTTCCAAGGCTGAAAATTGCTTTATCTGAATTCAGGTTAGTTTAGCCGGTTGGAAATCCAGCCGTCATAGCGGATCAGTTCAAAATCAATTGGGTTCCAATTGTAGATGCCCTTTCCATCCTGAAGTTTTTGGAGGTGTTGGTTTTTTGCCAAGTCATCCATAAAGTTGGTCGGAACTTTGGTCTGTATCCCGTGGAGAACATGAAAAGCGCAGTCAATCCTTACACTGATTTTTCCTTTCCAGCGGTGAATAAGTTTTCGGAGATTTTCGACTTTGTAATCCAGCCAGTCCACTTCGTTTTGGTCAAAAAGGATCATCAACTCGAGCATTTTTGAGCCCAGATAATAGTTGGGAAGGCCCTTAAGTTCCTGCTGGCATTCATGGACAAGGCGAAGTGCATTTTTGAAAGATTTTTGTCTGAACAAAAGAAAGGCTTCCCAATATTTCCATTTGGGAGAAAGTTCAGGACACCAGCGAACCAGACTTTTTTTAAGCAAAGAAGAGGCCTCCTCCAATTGATCCTGATGAAACAAGGCATACCATTGGTATTGGGCAAGTTCCAAGCTGTTTTCTCTGGATTGGATCAGGGAGGTGTTTTGAAGTTTGCAGTTTTGGATCACATCCTGGTATTGGCCTGTCTGTAGCAAAAACTGCTGTTTAGTCAGGAAAAATTCTTCGTATACATCCCGCTCGTCGGAATTTTCCGAAAAGCTCGACTCTGATTCCAAAATGAGGGTTTTGGCTTCCTCGAAGTTTTGGCAGGCAATCGATTGTCTGATGTTGGCCACCAGACCCCAATTTTTACGTTCGGAATTGAGTTGGTTTAGAATTTGGCCCAGGTAGGCGTTTTTTTCACATTTTGCCCGGTCTTCAAGTTTTGGATGATGCTGATTGACCAAAATCTGCAAATGGCTTTTGATTACAAGTTCCAGCTCAGGCAGATCTTCTTTGCGAATGACTTCATTCACCCCGAATCTCTGGGAAGTATCGAAAATTGACAAAATCAAATCCGGAAAATCCCCTTCAATTGCTTTTTTCAGGCTTTTTTCGAGAAGTTTTGCTCCTTCAAAATGAAGCCCTCTTGCAAGCATCACCTGACTTTGAAGCAGCAATTCGCTGCAGCGGATTTTGGTCTTTATCTCACCAGAAAATGAGTTGGTATTCAATAGCGGAAATAATTCCTCCAATTCTTCCTTGACGCGCTTTTTGAGTTGGAAGTATGCCGCGCTGTCCCTTTCTCCATAGATCAAGCTGCAAATGTCATTGTCTTTTAATCCCGGCTTTTCCACAAAAATCTTGAGTAGCTGGTACTTTTTGGACTGAGTAGAATGTCTGGTCGCGCAAAACTCCAACAGCTGGGTTTTTTCACCGGCAGTACAGGAGGCCAGAATCTGAAAAATTGAATTCATAAAAAAAGAAATCAAAAGTTAAAAATCAGATATCAAGTGATTTACTCACTTAATAAAGGTAAAATTCATCTTGATTAACGACAAACTGATAAAAAATTATTTCAGCCTAAAAACCCCCGGTTCAGATTCAGTGTAGAGATTTTTGAGAGCAGGCAATTCCTGGAGAAGATTTTTGAAAATTCCCTCGGGATCCACGACCACTTGTGGCTTTTGACTGTGGAGATTCTGAAAGATTTTGGCTTTTTGTTCCAGTGTTTTTTCAGATTCCAGATAGGTCTTGGACAGATTGTAATTCAAAAACGGACCACCAAGAGGGCTTTCCAGATAAGGAGAGGAATCTTCAGCCATGACCATGATTGTTTCTCCGGACTTGAATTTGGTTTCTGATTTTTTACTCACAAAATAGGCGGACCCTGCACTGGATTGACCTTGCCAGTACCACCAGCCAGCCGCTGGGAGACCGAACAGTAGAATCAAAAACGCTGTTTTTCCTATTATTCCTTTCTTCGTATTCAGGAAAAACTGGGTGATCAGATACGTCAAACCAGGAATGAAAATCAAAAGTTGATAGGTCGCTTGTCGTTTGATCAGGAGGAATTCCAAAAGGGAAAACATCAGCCAAAGGATCATCATTTGACGCTGTTTTTGCTGATTGATTGTGGAGCCTTTCAGCACTGCGCTATAGAAATAGCCAACGAAGGAAAGCGCCAGGGGAAATGCTCCCAAGGCCGCCCAGATGAGCAGGGAATGGTAATTGTATTTTTCATACAGGAATACCATGGGCCAAATCTGGAGCGTTTCGCTCAGTCCGTTGTTCCAGAAATAGAACAACAGGACAAACAATAACGGAAGGAAAAAACCTACCAGAGATAAAAGCAGCTGACGGAATGAAAATCCGCTGATGGCGATTCCCGTGAAAATCATGTATGGAAGGAAAATCCCGAAATTGAGGTGGAATCCTGTGGCGATTCCCCCGTAAATCCCGATCAACAGGGTGGATTCGCTGGTTTCTTTCTGAAGAACAGTCTGAGAAAAAAGCTGCCCGATGGCCAAAACAAGAAACGTGCTTCCCAAAAGCGCCGGAGAAAGTCCTGCCATGTCAAAGGAAAGGTGGAAAAGAGCCGCCATGATGATAGCCGGCAGGTAAGTGTTTTCCTCAAATACCCGGTACCGAATCAAAACCGTATTCCAATAGATGATCTGGAAAAGCACCAACAACCGTCCGATCAGCTCAAAAGCCAACTCACTCCGACCAAAGACAAAGTGAACAAACGTGAAAAAACCCGCGGATAACGGTCCCGTATCATCGATGACATCCAGGTAGAGGTAATAGCCATCGCTTAGACGTTCGCCCAAAACCATCCAAAGCAGACGGGGTTCGGTAAGGGGAAAGGACAACACCCAAATCATCACAATTGCCAGGACAATCAGGTAAAGGGCTACCCCAATAAGTCTAAATGGATCGTTTACTTTGAAAAAACTTAACAAGGTTTCTGGGAAGGATTGGGTTGGATTGGGTCGAAATTAAAGCTTGCCCAAGTATTTCGCTAAATTTGTACCACAAATACTTCACATGGAAAGCAAAAGACAACAAAAACACGCCAAGCTGCTCCAAAAAGAGCTTGGGGATATTTTTCAGAAAGAGGCAAAGCACCTGGTCGGAAAGGCCATGATCACAATTACCCGGGTAATGGTAAGTCCGGATTTGGGTTTTGCCAAAGTTTATGTGAGTTTTCTCATTGCCGATCCCAAGGCTACCTATGAATTGATCAATGAGCATAAGAAGGAAATCCGGCATCACCTTTCGAAGAGAATCGGAAAATCAGTCAGAGTGATTCCAGAAATTGCCTTTTTCCCGGATGATTCGGCAGTATATGCGCAGCACATGGACAAGGTGATTTCAGATCTCAATATTCCTCCTGCACCAGAAGTAGAAGAGGAGGATGAAGAAGACGAAGATTAATTTCTCCACACCTTGAATCCGAGCTCCTTTATCGCCAACAGGTATTTCCGCAGTAAGAAAAAGCGGAATTTCATCACGGTCCTCTCCATCATTTCCATGGTTGGGGTGGCCGTGGGTACGATCGCGTTGGTAGTGGTGATGTCGGTTTTCAACGGATTGGAGGATTTGATCCGGAGCCTGTTTGCCAGTTTCGATGCAGAACTCAAAGTGGAGCCTGCTCAGGGGAAAAGTTTTTTGGCTCCCAAGGAATGGCTTGCCGAAATCGAAAAGATTGAAGGAGTGAGCGTACTGACTGAAGTCATCGAGGACAATGTCCTTTACGAGCACGATGGCAATCAAATCGTGGCGAAAATCAAGGGAGTTTCAGACAATTTTCTGGATCAGGGAAGATTTTCAAACGGGTATTTCTGGGGAGATACTACCCTTGGCACAGACATCCGACCTGGGGCAATTATGGGCAGAGGAATCGGTTTTTTCCTTTCGGTCAATTTGGATGAAGTCAATTCTACCCTCAAGGTTTTTTATCCCAAAGCTCCAAGATCTGCTGCCAGTATTGATCCCAGTCAGATGTACGCTTCGGCCCAAATTGAGCCAAGAGCCATTTTCAGTATTGACCAACAATTTGATGACGAATATGTAATTGCTCCGCTCAATTTCACCCGAGACCTTTTGAATTATGGGGAGCGGAGAACAGCCTTGGAAATCAAAGTAAAAGAAGGCTATTCGATTGGAGGGGTCCAGGATCGATTGAAAAGCCATTTGGGGCCTGACTTTTTGGTGAAAAATGCAGATGAGCAACATGCAGGACTGATTCGCACGGTGAAGCTGGAAAAGCTTTTCGTGTTTTTAACTTTGACCTTTATTCTAGCCATCGCCTCCTTCAATATATTTTTCTCGCTTAGTATGCTGGCAATCGAAAAGAAAAAAGACATCGCAGTGCTCAAAGCCATGGGGGCCAGAGACCGTCTGATTCGTGGGATTTTTCTCAAGCAGGGAGCACTTATTGCATTAAGTGGTGCTGGGATCGGATTGATTTTGGGATTTTTGACGGTCTTGGCTCAGGATACTTTTGGGCTGGTGTCTTTGGGGATTTCGTCAGCTGTAGTGGATGCCTATCCTGTGAGAATTGTTTGGACGGATTTTATCTGGATCAGTGTTTCCGTGATTTCAATTACTTTATTGGCTTCCTGGAGGCCAGCCATCATCGCTTCCCAAGTTGACACCGTTAGGGAGCTTTAATTATTGGCAGACTTTTTCCCAGACAGATTTGGCTGTTTCCATTCCCAATTCTGTTGCTTTTAGCAGTTCCGGACAAGCTTCACCTATTCGTCCCATACGCTGAAAAGTTATTCCCCGATGGTAATATCCAGAGGCATGTTCGGGATCTTGGCTGATGGTAAGCGTGAAATCCGCCAAAGCTTCCTCAAATTGTCCATTGACGTATCGAGACTGTCCACGGGCAAGGTAATATTCCGGATTTTCAGGTTCCAAGGCGATCGCTGCAGAATAATCCTCTTCTGCTTTTACCCAATTTTTCAAGCGGGAATTGACTTTTCCCCGATAAAAGAAAGATTCAGAATCCTCCGGATCGAGTGAAATTGCCAAACTGAAATCTTCGATGGCGCCTTCGTATTCATTGTGGTTCATCCGGTAGAAGCCCCTTTGCTTATAAGTCTGTGAATTGGCAGAAGAGTCAGCAATCACCTGATCCAGCTGCTCCAGTAAGACCTCGTCGCCGCCGGTCTTCACCAAAGCCAATCCTTGCTTTGCAGGCAAATGATCAGGATTCAAGTCCAGAGCTGTTTCATAAGTTTCCATCGCCGGCACATTATCCCCAAGCCTTGCCAAAGCCCTGCCTTTTTCAGCATAGAAATCAGGTTCATCAGGATTTAGATGGATCGCTTCATCCAAATACAAAAGCGCAAAGTCATATTCTTCCAAGGCGATGCTGCAAAGGCCCAGATGGTAATATGCCTGCGCTTGATTGGTTTGGATTGTGGTAATCCCCGAAACGGCATTGTCTCCGGGGCTGATTTTATAGAGAATTCTGTTTGTCTCGCCGGGAGGGCTTTTGAGGAAGCTTTCAAAATCTTCCATCGCCAAATCATATTGCTCTAACTGAAAGCGGACTCTTCCTCTTTCAAAATAGGCTTCTGAGAATTCCGGATTTAGGGAAATTAGACTGCTGAAATCACTTAGGGCTCGATCAAGATTTCCCAAGTTCTGAAATGCCTGCCCTCTTAGCCAATAGGCTTCCTGGTCAGCGGGATGTTTTTGCAGCCAATTGTCCAAATTGGTCTGAGCCTCAGTCCACTTTTGCTTCTCAAATGCTTCTTGGCCTGTCAGAAAGGCGTTTGGAGATTTTTGTTGGGAAAAAGAAGTGGTCCCAAAAGCAAGAATGATAAGAATTAACCAAAGGAATTTCAAAATGAGGAGCTTGGAATTTATGAAGTTGGTACCCAGAATTAGTTTATCTAACTAGTTGAATTTAGATCTGTTTTGAATGGGTGATTTTAATTGTAAACGGGACTAACCTTCTTTTTTTGCACCCCGTAGTCCTGCAAATCCCTGATTCAGGAAGGAATAGAGCGTTCCCAAAACACCCAAACCACCGGTAAGATAGGCATAAGCTTCATTGAAAAACGTCTTGTCAAAAATGCCCACCAAGGCGATACAAATCAGGACAAAGCTGATCACCGCAGTCTGAATGGTACGGACATTTCCATGTTTCTTTTCGTAAGCGCCAAATTTTGCGGCTTCTTCCTCAGAAGAGTGTGTCAAAATATATTGCCGGAAAACCGAGCTGAAAAGTCTCCATTCTATCCAACTGTCCGTAGATCCTGAGTTATTCTTAGGAACTATGATGCCCTTTTGGGCTAGGTCCTGCATTGTTTCTTTTTGTGCAGGATTGAAAAAACCTTCTTTTGAATAGGAATTACAAACAAGCTTTTCTTCAAAACACAGATCCGACCAAATGTTTGTGTAAAACGCTTTGTTCCTTTTCAGCCTTGCGAGGACTTCATCCTCACTTGCAAGCGAACCATTCACAACATCCTCTATCCTGATCACACTGAACTTGAAATCTGAAAACAACTCTGAGAAAATAGTTTTCTCTCGTTCGGATTTTAATCCATTGTAGAGATTTTTCCAAAGTGCTCCAGAATAAATTGTGAGGCCGCGGCGTGAATTTTTGATTTCGGCGATCGGCCTGATTAAAGTCATGAGATTTTCTACACAATGGAAATTGGTCAAGCGATAGTACTTCGCCTTTGGGATGAAGTCTTCAGGAAATGTGCGATATTTTAGATCAATGATTTCTGTATTTTCTTCCGCCGCGGGCACTTGGTTGGAATTGATGCAACAGATATAGTTGGGTGCATAGCCAGACTCGGTGAATAGTTCGGTTTCCGGTTTTAGATCAAAGAAAATACTGCTCTGTATCCAGCGGATCACCACATAAGTTCCCAGGATAAGTAAGGCAAATCCCAAATAGGCAGCTGGGTTTTTGCTGAAATGGGAAGGAGAACCTTCCCATGCACGAAGCAGGATCTGTTGACTGGGGGCTATGAAGTCCTGAATTTTTGAATCGAAAGGATCTCCCAAAGTAGCCATGACGTTGCGCCGGGCTTTCTCATAATCCGATATCAAAGTGCTGACCGGACTTTCGGAATTCAATGACGGATCTATCACAGAAGGTTGATTCCAAATTGTGGACTCAAACTGTTGGGTTTTTGACTGAATCAGGTAGCCGGGCAAAAAACCTATCAGGAAAAACCAAAAAACTAAATAAGCACTCAAGGCACTTTTCGATGATTTGATGAAATTCAGGATCGGTAAATTGTCCTTTTTAGGTCTTAGTCGTGACCACACGAATATGATGAGGATACTCGTGAGGAAGAGCGCTGCCATCCCCCAAAACAGATTTTTGAAAGAAATTGCAATGAGGATAAACGTAGCTACAACGATAGCTGAGAGTACGAGCAGTTCAGTGGAAATCTTTTTTCCAGTTTTGATGTCGCCAACCTGTGCACTTCCCATATTGATGACTGAGATGCAGAGCGAGGAAAAGGTCAGGAGTGCCAGAGTGGAAAAAGGATTGAGTGAGGTGGTTTTCAGAATAGTTAAAAGTATTCCAGCGAAAATCGCATAACTCACAATGAGGAAGTTGAGCCTCGGCTGGTTTTTTTCACTCGGTACCAACCATTCAAATAGAAATGACTTAAATCCCTTTGAATTCGATCCGGATCTGGTTGACCATTGGGCAAAAAGCGTAAACAGAAAAAAGCTGAAATAGAAACCCAGAAATATTACTCCTTCGAGGGAACTCAGTGCTGAAAATGCGTGAAAGATGTTTGTATTGACTAAAAACACCTGCCAGAGTTGGGTGTCATAATCCTTTGTGTCTATTCGTTGGAACAAAGCCTCATATTGATGCCCATTGAGGTAAAGCGGTACATAAAGAGATTTTGATTCGCTGATCCCTCGGTTATTTTTGAGCAGGCTGGAAACTTCCTTCCATTTGTCTGGATTGATGGATTCGCTTAGGTTGGAGATGGATGACTCTACCTTTTTGCTTTTGAAGATTACTTTCCCGTCTTCTTTGATCAATAGAATTCGGTGCGCACTTGAATATTTGTCATCGAGTTTAAGGGAAAAAGTAACCGCCTTGATATTACTCGTAGAAGAAACGGGGTCTTGATAGGAGATCACAGTCTCTAGCAAGCCCGTGCCACGACTGTAATGTGAACCCAAGAAGGTGGAGTTTTTGTCTGGGTTACTGAAGTAGGAGATGTAGGGTCGATCCTTTAGGTAAATGAAAGAAGTATCAGTGTCGAAGCTAATCCAAAGCGGTTTTTGTCCATTTTTTCGGATGAAAACTATTTCTTTGACATACCCAGTCTTCGCATCGGTCAGAATCAATTCATTAGAAAGATCAGGAATTGCATGAGGGATAGCAATGGATTCATTGTCTACCCAGTTTTTGGGAAGGTATTCGAATTGGGCAAGATTTGTTTTGAGGATTTTGCCGGATTCGGCGATATTTTCCTTAAGAACATCCGAAGGAATTGGTCGGTTTCTCGAAAAAGAGAGTGAAAAGCCAATGACAACAGCAATCGTCATCAACGAGATACCGACCTGAATAATCCTTGACTGTGTCATACTGTCCCCTCGGCCCATTCTCACTACCCCCAAGATGGGTATAGAAGTGATTATTAAAATAAGAATAAGCAGGAGGGTGCTCAATAAGTTGAAATTGATTCGCAGGCCAACTTTCAGGAAATAGTCAGAATCGTACAAGCCTACGAAATAGAGTCTGTTGGGTCCTAGGTAGATGGGATTGGAGTAGGCTTGGTACTCATTTTCATCGACCAGGATCCTGGAAAAAGTGATTCCCGCATGAGCCAGACCGACCGTATCTTGTTTCAACAGTGAAGGATCGAAAAGTTTGTTTCCGGCTGATTCTTCAGGATACAAAACCATCCCTTCAGAATTTGTCAGATAGAATTTTTCAAAAATAAAGTCGTTTGCAAGGAGCCTGTCAAAAAGCTCCTGAATCGGAATGGAAATATCCATGAGCAACACAGAATTTATTTCCTTGACCCCTGCAAATTTGGAATTTTCCGACACAGCTCTTAAAAACGTACCTTTATAAATGGGAGGAATTGTTACCGGCTGATTTTTGATATGGATGGTTGTGCTATCCAAAGTCATCTTAGTTTCCGGGAGATTTTCCTTTTCTATGAATCTCAGATTTGTTACCTGCGGTTGGAAGCCTTTAAGAAGCTCTTGGAGTTGGGTAGCATATAAGGAGAGCGGAGAGGTGGATGAACTGGCGTAGCCCTCTCGGAGCAAATGGGCATCCACCCGCTTGAGGTAGTCAGGTAATGCCAACTGAATGTCTTTGCTATTGCTGGCAATACTCCGGATATGTTGCTGCTCGAGCTCTTCCAGATTGTTGGTCGATTGGACAAAAAGCATCACGGCAATGATTGCTACTATAGGCAAGAGAAAGAGCCAGATTTTAAAGGCTTTCAGTTTCATATGCAAAAAATGATTTTGTTAAATCTGAAGGTCCGAGAAGATAAACGAGTTTGAATTTTGTCTCTTTGAAAGTCCCATAATACGGTGGGACCAAAAAAGCCGTCCTTTTAGCAATACTCTCAATTAATAGCGCTGAAGGATGGAAGAGGAGGCCTTTTAGGCCCTTAAGCTCCATCTTTTTAATTATTAAAACTGTGGTTTAGGGTGGCTGAAGCCAATAAGGAAGATGAAAACAAATTGGAAAATTTTATCAAATCAATTACTTAAATATAATATTAATCAACTGATAATCAACCGAAAACAGATTAAGTGTACAGTTGAATTTAAAGGCTAATAAATTATACTAACATTGAATTAAGGCACGTTTATTGAAAGATAAATAGCAGCACCAATCCCCCCTTAATGATGAAAGAGTATGTCCTGTTAGCATTTTTCCTTTTTTCTGGATTCTCATTTGCTTTTGCCCAAGATTCCACTGCCACTCAAAATTCCCTTCGCTCCGGTACCATCAAAAGCCAATTTGATTACATCTATAGAGTTTCCAATGGTTTTCAGGAATATGAAGTAGTCAAAAAATCCAACTTGGAACAGCTCAAAGCCAATGTCCTTGACTCTATCAAAACCCTGTCCAAGGAAGTGGCCGATCTGAAAGTTCAGTTGGGAAGCTTGGACGATTCAGTGGTTATTGTGAAAGAACTCCTATCGGCAGAGGTTGCGCAAAAAAATGAGGCAATTGCCAGTCGGGATAATTTTAATTTTCTGGGTATTGGAATTCAAAAAACAGTTTACTCTTCCATGATGTGGACCTTGGTGGCAATACTTACCGCAGCACTTGTTTTCTTTGCCTTACAATATTTCAGAAGTTTTGGCCGTATCAAAAAAGCAGAAAATGATTTTCTGGAAGTGCAGGAGGAATTTGATCTCCATCGAAAAAACACCCTTGACCGTGAGCGGAAGCTCAAAAGGGAATTGATAGATGCCCAGTTGGGAAAAAATTAAACCAATAGCCGGAGTTTTCCTTCGGCTTTTTTGTGCTCAGAGTATCTTGTGTCCATGACAAATCCTGAATCGAAATACGACGTGGTGGTTATTGGCCTCGGGGCGGTCGGAAGTGCCACACTTTTCCAACTGAGCAAAAGCGGAAAGAAAATTCTGGGAATAGATCGATTTGATCCCCCGCATACCTTGGGTTCCAGTCATGGAGAAACCAGGATCACCCGTCTCGCTGTCGGTGAAGGGGAAGATTACGTGGCTTTGGCCAAGCGCTCCCACGAAATCTGGAGAGAAATCGAATCCGAGGCAAGTGTGGAAATCATGACCACCACCTCGGGGATTTTGATGGATTCGGGATCAGAGCCCTGGGGCAAACATGGCACTGATGGTTTTTGGGAAAAGACAGTCTCTATTGCAAAGAGGCAACATATCCGTCACAAGATTTTAGACCTGGAAACCTTGAAGTCAAGATTGCCGGCATTCCAAGTAGAACCATCAGGTAAAGTCTATTGGGAAGAGGAAGCGGGATTTCTCAGGCCCGAAGTAGCGATCAGGGCCCAACTGGATTTGGCACGGAAAAATGGCGCCGAAATTCTGGTAAACACTCCGGTTGAGGGAATCAGAAAAGATGGACACTCAATTTTGATTCAGGCAAAAGACAGGCAGATTTCGGCAGAGAAGGTTTTAATCAGCGCTGGGGGATGGATCAGAGATTTTTTACAGGAAGAGGAAAAGTCCAAATTCAAAATTTGCAGGCAAGTGCTGCACTGGTTGGAGATCGAACCCGGATTTACGGATTGGACTGCCTATCCGGTTT
>DATIAI010000691.1:0-6277 GCA_035458065.1 Algoriphagus sp.
CAAACCTGCAATCATCAACCCGTTCCAAAGCTGACTCTCGAGAAACTCTTCCTGAATATCAACAATCAAAAACAAGCCAAAAAGCAGGAAAACTATCGCCACTAATCCTCCCAATCGATCCAGCAATGCCGATTGAATCAATTTTTTAACCGGAGTCTTAAATTCCTTATTCAGCAGATAAACTTTGTATCCATCCCCTCCAATTCCTCCCGGAAGGAAGAGATTGTAAAACATCCCGATCAGGTAAAGCCGCCAGTTTTGCTTTTCGGAAATATGAAGTCCAATGTTCCGAAAATAAAGATTAAGGCGAAAAGCAGTAAAAACTTTGCTCAGCACAAAAAATAGAATTGCCGGAATCAGCCAAAGCCAATGAATGGATTTGGTGAGTTGAAAGAGTTGGGCTGTGTCGATTTTCCGGAAAACCAGATATAAGGCCAAACCTGTCAGCAAAAGTTTCAGGGCTGTTTTAAGCTGGTTTTTGAATCGAGTCAAGGTGGAGGAATGTGGTTAATGGTTATTGAGTTAATATGCCAACGATCAATAATTTTAATGAAATATTCTAAATGCTCAATTACCAAACTCAATGTTCAATTTTCAATAATGAGGCTGTCACATATGCCTACTGCAAACTGGCAATGCCTACTTCCTTCACACTTCTGACTTTATACTTTTGACTTCAAGCCGTTCTCCCTGAAAAACAGTCTTTATCGAATAGGTCTTCTTGTTCTGTGATTCAAAATAGGTCCTAACGATGATCTCCGCGATAATACCCGTGGTGATTAACTGGATTCCTCCCAAAAGCAAAATAAATCCCACGATCATGATCGGGCGGCCCCAAATGTCCTCTCCCATAATTTTGATAATCAGGAGATAGAAATTGATCAAAAAACCAAGGACAAGCGCCATTAAGCCCAATCCTCCAAAGAGGTGAATCGGCCGCTGAAAGTACTTTTGGAAAAAGAGCATCAGGATCAAATCTGCCATGACTTTGAAGGTCCGACTCAATCCGTATTTAGAGGTGCCGTGAATTCGTGGGTGATGCTTGACATCCACTTCCGTCATTTTAGCGCCTTGTTGTTTGGCCAAAACAGGAATAAATCGGTGCAATTCTCCATACAAGCCCATATTCTGAGCGATCTCAGCTTTATAGACTCTCAGCGTACAACCATAATCATTTAGATAAACTTTGGTCGTGTTTCGGATCACCCAGTTGGCGATTTTACTGGGAATTTTCCTGAGGACAAAGCCATCTTTTCGTTTGGCGCGGCGACCGGCCACTACGTCCCATTCTTCTTCAATTGCCTTATTTAGCATAAAGGGAAGATCTGTTGGATCATTTTGCAAATCCCCGTCCATGGTGGCGATATATTCACCGGAAGCCATATCTATTCCAGCAGCAAGCGCGGTAGTTTGTCCAAAATTGCGGTTGAAAACAATCAGCTTGGTACGTTCATTCGCATACTTTTTGACCTCGGCAATAGTTCTGTCAGTTGACCCATCTTCTATCAGAATCACTTCATAATCGATCTCAGACAAGGCCGAATAGGTGGCTTCCAATAATGGTTTGATGTTGTCTTCCTCGTTGTAGACAGTAATGACAACGGACAAAAGTGGCTTACTCATGAGATAAAATTTGGACGAAATTACCTAATAAACCTTCCTGCTACAAAAAACTTCAGGTTTGCTTTAGCGAACAAAAGGAAATTTGGTCTGGGAAAGTTCATAAACCTATCTTTGCGCCATGCTTTCCCAAGAATTGCGAATCAATCCCTGGATTCTTATGCTCGCCTTCACGCTTTTGGTGGGGCCATTTGCGCTTAATTTTCATATGCATTATCCCGACGAAATCTATTATCGGGATGCTGCTGTCAAAATGCTCCAAAACGGCGACTATTTGACTACCTATTTGGGAAGCGGAGAACTCCGATTCAAGAAACCAATTTTGACCTACTGGGCTGTTTTAGCCGGATTCAAGCTTTTTGGAGTCAATGAATTTGGCTCTCGGTTTTTCTTTCTCCTTGCAGGGGCATTGACAGTCGGGCTCACGTATTGGCTGGGGAAGATTCTGTTTCGAAATGAAAAAATCGCAGGTATTTCAGCCTTGATTATGGCTGCAAATCCTATTTTGATCCTTGCATCCGGCAGATCCATCCCGGATGTATTATTGGTAATGACCATGACCTTGAGTGCAGTGGGCTTCGCCGGATTACTTAGAGATGGGGATCTAGCTTCCAAAAAATACGTCTGGATCATGTATCTGGGTTTGGCATTGGCTTTTGAGGTCAAGGGCCTTCCAGCTGCAGCATTGGGCGTTTTGGGTTTGCTTTTTCTTCTCGTGAATCCTTGGAAAAAAGTTTCCTGGAAAACCTTACTTAACATACCTTCACTGGTAGTCAGCCTTTTCATTGCCTTATTTTGGTTTGGGGCAATGTGGAAAATTCACGGACCAACCTACCTGGACAGTTTTCTTGAGGATCAAGTAGGTATTCGAGTTGCGTCTAGGCTTTTGTTGATTTTTCAAAATGGCTTGTTAGCCTATGTGCTGTTGATAGCCATGTTCATTCCTTGGATCCTTTTGGCCATTCCCGCATCAAAAAAAGTAGTTGCCAGATGCTGGAGAGAAAACCCTTCTTTTTTTGGATTTGCGATTCTTTGGGCAATAGCAATCTTAGGTATGGGAGCCATGACAAGCAAATTCTACGAGCGCTACCTTCTTCCGGTAGCGCCAGTCATTGCCGTCTGGTTGGCTTGGATTCTGGTCAATGGTGAGTTTGAACTGAGAAAAAGGGGATTAAAAATTGCCTCGATTATATTTCTGGTTATTCCCGCAATTTTACTCTTGACAGGAGTTTGGCTTGGCTATAAAGGAGATGTGCATTGGACGATTTGGGTTCAGCTTGCGATTGCAATTTTGATTTTTGGTTATTTGATACAACTATTTAAAAAAGGATCAAAACTTCCCAAAGTGATTGCTTATGGTTTTCTACTGATCTTCTTTTTGCTTTCCACAATCACTTATCATATATCCTTGCCACACCAGGGAAAACAGGTCAGGGCTATTGTGGAAAAGTCTGAAATAAGCCCTGAGTTCCCGATTGGATTTGTCGGGAATCTGCACGCAGGAAGTAAAATCCGAATGAGTCTCGGTCCGGAATTCAACTTAGTGGATTTACCAAATTCAGATTGGGAAAAGAGTACCAGCCAATTCCAAAACCTCATCATCGAAGACAAATTGCTCACCTTGCTTGATACCTCCCGCTTTTCAGTCAGTGTTGCCTCAGTAAACTGGGATTCAAAAGTGATCCCAGAATTATTGAAAGCATATGGAAATCCGGAATTTGATTCGATTTTGCAGGCGACTGGAAGAAAATATTACTTCTTGACCAAGCAAAACTCTCAATAAGTTTCAGTTTTTACAGGCTGATAATCCTGCAGGTTTTTCCAAAACTGAATCGTCGCACAACGTAGCGAATCACCCTTGAACCGGACTTTTAATTTTTCCTCATAAATAAGGGAATCAAAAGTCAAAACCTGATCAGGCGATTGACTAATCCAACTGACAAAAATCCCGTCCTGGTTTTTCCCAATCTGACATTCCAATCCTTCCCAAAGGTCGAACTGATTTTTCCTGGACCCCATATTGATGGTGAACGTTTTGGGATGTTCCGGGAGGTAAAAAGCCATCTCTGAAGCCATATGGTAGCTTTCTGAAATGACCAATGCCTCTCTCATTTCCAAACTGTCCCTCAGAAATGCTACCCTATTCGCAATTTGCTTATATCCTATGAGACGCTTGAAGGAGGCTTTCTCCGCTTTTTTTATTGAATCCCAATTTTTTACTGGAGTGAAATCCGGCGTAATCAATAGTAGCGGCAAACCAACTCCCAATGCTACACCCCAGTTTCTAAACTTCAACCACTTTTCTGATTGTTCAAAAATCCATTTGCTAAAAAAAATGGGTAGGGTAGAATAAGCGAAAATTGGCCAATTGGCTTCCACATTTGCATAAAGAGTAATCGCGCCAAAGCCCAACCAGCATAGCAGCGCAGGAAGGACCAAAAACGCCTCATCCTTGGTGGGCTTTTTGAAGAAGGCATATACAGAAGCCAAAAAAACCGGGAACAAAAAGATAGAAATCATGGCAATCTGTCCACCCCAATACTCACCAAATCTGGTAAGCCAGGGAAGGAGATCAAAACTTGGGTTTTGACCAGCCATCCCACCCAAAAATGCCAAATGCTTATAGGTACTGAAATCATTTTGCCAGTTCCATATCAATCCCGGCAAAAATCCAACTGCTCCTATGAGCAGGAAAATCAGAAAATTTTTCCAATGGACTTTTAATCTGTGTGTCAAAATTAGGTATACAAGAATAAATGGTCCGATTACAATCATGATGCTTTTTGCCATCAAACCAAAGCCTGAGGCCAATCCTGCCAATATCCACCACTCTTTTTTATCTTCTTTGATTCCTCTAAATGCCAGATACATGCTTAAAATCCAAAAAAATGCAAGCTCAGAATCTGTCAGGTGAAAAGTGGAAAACAACACCCATGCCGGCATAGACATTATCAGAATGCTCGCCCAAAAAGCAACCTTGGCAGAGCCATAGAGGTATTGGGTAAACCTAAATACAACCCAAGCGGTACCTATTCCAAGTAGGATAGCATTGATCCTTACTCCAAGCTCATTCACCCCAAAAATGGAAGTGCTAAACCAATTGAATACCGCGATTAGCGGGGGTTTAGAGTAATAATGCCATGCGAGATTTCTGGACCAAAGCCAATATTGAGCCTCTTCGGTGAAGAGGTCGATTTCGGGTCGAAGCGTAAAAACAATTTTACCGACAGCTAGGATGATGCTGACCACCCAAAAGCCCAAAACATAGTTGGTTTCCGATTTCATTGAAAAAAAATTAGGCAAAAATAAAACCCTCAGTCTCCTGAGGGTTTATACGTAATGGATAGTCAAGGTTACTGTTTTACCAAGACTACTTTTTCTTTATACTTTTTTATTTGTCTTCTCAATCCTTCGATGGCCTCATCTGCAGCAGCTTCAAAGGAGTCGTCCTGATGTTTGGCGAAAAACTGCTTACCGGGAACATTCAGTTTGATTTCGACTATTTTATTTTCATTCTTTTCGTTTTTATCTAGCCTCATAAAAACCTCCCCATCTATGATTCGGTCAAAGAAGGTGTCCAGTTTGTCCGCCTTTTTCTGAATAAAGTCGATCAGTTTGCTATCCGCGTCAAAGTGGATGGAGTGCATCTGCAGTTTCATAACGATTTGCATTTAAGTGGTTGAACAATTGATTTATTTACGCTTTAGGATGTGCCTGTTCAAACACAGCCTTCAGTTTTTCCATTGAATTGTGAGTGTAAACCTGCGTAGCAGCCAAACTGGCATGGCCCAGCAGATCCTTGACAGCATTGAGATCAGCTCCTTTATTGAGCAGGTGTGTGGCAAAAGTATGCCTGAGCAAATGAGGGCTACGTCGCGTATTCTGCGCAAAAAGGTCCAGATAATGTCTGACAATCCGATAAATCATCATTGCGTAGCTTTGTTCGCCCCGATTGCTCACAATAAAGTACTCATTCCCCTCAATTTTTGAAAACCTTTCTTCAAATACTTTACTATACAAAATGATATTCTGTTTTAGCATTTTTGTAAGCGGGATTATTCTCTCTTTTTTGCGTTTTCCCAAAACTTTGACTTGATCTTCAATCAGATTTAGATCTTTCCATCTGAGTGCTGTGAGCTCCGACAGTCGTACACCGGTGAGGTACAAAAATTCCAGGACCATCCTGTCACGATGCCCTTCAAAGTTGGGTTCATAGACACCTTCTTCTAGAACGGCTTCTATGGTCACTTCCTGTACAAACTCGGGAAGTTTTTTCGGATTTTTAAGGGATTTTAACTTATAGGTGGGGTCATGGGAAATCATGCGCGAACGCAGTAAAAACTTAAAAAATGACCTCAGCGTTGCAATTTTCCTGTTGACTGAAGTGCTGCTTAACCCTTGCTCCACCAAATCAATCACCCAGGCTCGAAGCTCTGCATGCGTGCATTGGTTCAGTTCTTTTATCTCAAAAGAAAGTGCCACAAACTCCTCAGCTTGCTCCAAATCTTTGCGATAGGCAATGACCGTGTGTGGGCTGCTTCGCTTTTCGTACTCCAGGTAATTGATGAATGAGTCAATCATTACCTAAAAGTTAGCAGAAAATCATTAAGTCCAAGAAGAGAATCCTCATGGAATAAAAACAAAAACGCACTTGCCT
>DATIAI010000692.1:0-2422 GCA_035458065.1 Algoriphagus sp.
CGAATTGAAAAATGTCGAAAATTTCCGTCTTTCGTTTTTAGCCTATGCTCAAATTCAAAAACACTGCGATTTTTCACCGCTAGATTCCAAGCACCCACTGTGGGCTTTTTATCATCAGGGTGTAAAGCATTGGCCCAGCCAAAGCCTCGATACTCCTCATAAGTTTGTCCGGTAAGTGAGCTCCACCCGATTTGCTCTCCTTCCATTTCACCTATGGAATTATTGGTCCATAATATACCTTGCACAGCCTCAATCGCTGCTTGAAATCTCTGTTCGCTTTCTTCACCTTTTTTGATGGCCAGCACCTGCTGAGTGACATCCGTTAAAATTGCCATGACCCCGATGATATCCCCACTAATGTTGCGGTATGGCTGATAAATCACATTTAAATAACCTTCTATGAGTTTCTCCTTTATTACGACCGAGTAAGGACTATCATTGAGATAGACTGGAAGTCCACTTTGCATTACCCCATTTAAAATGGGGCGATAATAAGCTTCTGCGTCAGGTAAAATATCGAAGAGGTTTTGATTTAACAGGTCGGCGGGATCTAAGTTGAATAAGCGACTATATCCCTGATTCACAATCTCTACTTTCATCTCCTCGCCCGTCAGTACTACTATACCCACCGAAGCGTCCCTTACCAGGTTTTGAAAACGTTGTTCGCTTTCCTGTATTTTCTTTGTGTCTATTATACGCTGCGTAACATCAGTTGCAATGTCAAGGATAGCATAAACTTGATTTTCTGCATTAAACAATGGAACGTAATTGATGTCATAAAAACCTGCAAGCATTACCCCGTCTTTTAAAATGCTTACTGGAGCACCAAATGATTGATACATTTTGCCGGAAGTAAATACATCATCCAAAATTTTAAGATATGGCTGACCCTCTTCAATTAATTCAGGCATGGCTTCGGTCAGCCGCTTTCCGACGATGCTGCTACCCTTTCCCACAATATCAATAAATTCCTGATTGGGATTTTCGATAATCAACTCTCTTCCCCTAAAAACTCCTATACCAATGGGTGCAGCGTCAATAAGGGATTTGAATTTAGATTCACTTTCTTCCACCCGCTTCCGGTCAAGAACCTGTTCGGTGACATCAGTGGATATTGCCAAAATGCCGACTATTACCTGATCCTCATAAAAAGGCTCACAAATGAAATTCAGATACTTGGTTTTTTCGATTCCGTCCAGTGATTGTTTGGAAGGCAGTTCAGTTTCTATATAAGGTTCACCTGTTTCTAATACGCCATTCAGCTTATCTACCAACCATTTGATTTCATCTTCCGGTACATCCCTGAAAATCGGCTGGTTTAGCAACTTCTCTCTGGTTGTACCCCAGGATTGAAGTTGTTTATCATTTGCAATTTCGACCACAAAATCTTTCCCGCGTAACAGGCAAATTGCGACAGGCGCCTGTTCCACCATATCACGAAATCTGTTTTCACTCCTTTCCTTCTCTTTTGCCAATTCAAGTTCATAAGCTTCCATTAATCCTTCGGCCTTTATTTTATGTTCCTGAATTAAGGATTTGTTCAATTTCAGGTAGGAAAAAACAAGGACTGCTAAGGCTATAATACTTAAGGCTAAAAGCAATAATGGCGCATAGAGGCTTTGCCTGAGAAGTTCATTTGAATGTTTTTCCAACAAGATGGTCTCACGGATTTCCATCCTGGTAATTTCCGCAACCAGACTATCCATGATAGCTTGTCCGGTTAAATATTCTTCCGGTGCAACAGGTCTGGATTTATCCACTTCAAGCATTTTTTTGAAGTAATCATCTCGGTTATGTGCAAGCCGTTCTACCAAGACCAAACTTTTTTGCTGTTCGGGATTTTCGGAGGTGAGTTCCTTTACAATTGCTATATGAGAAGGATATTGCTGTAGTGAATTGGTGAAGGCTTGGAGAAATAAGTCGTCATGGGTAAGCAGGTAACCCCGTTTGGCTGTTTCAGCATCTCTCAGAGACCCCCTGATTTTTTCAAGTTCCAAGGTAACCTGAGTGGTATGATTTAACGATTCGGCGGATTCAATAAATGCATGGATTCTTGAGTAAGAAAAAATGGAAAGTAGGATTACCAATGAAATTGCCGCAACAAAAGCTATAACCAGATTTTTTTTTTGAACCGTCATATCCGGTAGATCATCATATTTTTCATCGATGACATATTTAAGGTGTTATTCGTTTGTATTTGATTAAATGAAAAAAATAGAAAAATCCATTGATGAGTGTACTTTGATTTTCCAATCTGCCTTATTGTACATTTTATTTCTTCCTGCTTTATATCCAATCAATAATCCTACTATTTCCTTTTCAGAATTCTTTTTTAACCGATCAGATCCTGGGAGGTAATTCATTTCCATTAAGGTTCTACCTCAAGGATTTGTTGGCACCAATTATCCGTTGCGAAATTTTC
>DATIAI010000693.1:0-8052 GCA_035458065.1 Algoriphagus sp.
AATCCCACAAACAATTCCCCGGTCTCCCGGTCATCAGCAAAATTTTCTCGACGCAGTGAAATCACGGACCCAGCCCGAATCCTACCTGCAATATGCCAGAGAAATGACTATGCCGATGCACCTGGCTTTGACTTCTTTTAAACTGAAAAGATCCCTGAAGTGGAACCCGAAAACGGAGACCTTCAAAAATGATTCGGAGGCTGATGCCCTGCTCTGGAGACCCTATCGGGAAAAATGGAATTTGATAGGAGCCTAGGGATTTGAGATGCTTCGAACTTCCCGACTCTCGTCGGTAAGGTGCTCAGCACAAGTTGGGGATTAGGGATTGGAGATTTGAAAAAGAGATTAGGGATTAGAGATTAGGGATTAGGGATTTGAGAAAAGAGATTAGAGATTTGAGATTATAGATTTAAAATCAATTTCTGTTTGTTAGGCTTCGGATTTTGGATCCCAGTTTTGGTGGATTATTCTCATAATTCCAATTCCAGGTTTTGGGAATTTTATCTGATTGTCCTTTTTACATACCTCTAGCCCACAAAAACAGATATCGAGTTCGAAATGAGATGCTTCAAACTTTGACCGTCGTCTGTGGACAAATAACCCGATTCCGAAAAAAACACTATTTCAAAACCGGAGTCTTAGAATCATTTCTTTTTTCTAACTTATCTGAGTTAATCAGAGAATAATCCAATCTATGGAAAACTATACGATTTCGATCAACGGGAAAACGCAGGATGTCACTGCGCCGGGTGATATGCCCTTGCTCTGGGTAATCCGGGATTTATTGGACATGAAAGGAACCAAGTTTGGTTGTGGTCAGGCACTCTGCGGAGCTTGCACAATTCATTTGGACGGTGAAGCTGTACGGTCTTGCAGCTTGCAGATTTCCCAGGTAGGTGAAGGTAAAATCACCACCATCGAAGGACTTTCTGAAGATGGAAGTCACCCTTTGCAAAAAGCTTGGGTCGAACATATCGTTCCACAATGTGGCTACTGCCAGTCGGGTCAGATTATGAGTGCAGCAGCTTTGCTGGAGAAAAATCCCAGTCCTTCTGAGTCGGATATCGAAACAGCCATGGAAGGCAATCTCTGCCGCTGCGGGACGTACAACAGAATCAAGGATGCCATTCTTACAGCCTCCAAATCCCTCTAATCATCCTTAAATCAGCAAGCACATGATGCCTAAATTGCCATTTTTGAAAAAAGAGAAGTCAAGCACTTCGACCTCGCCCGGTACAAGTGACCGCAGTGAGATCTTCAGGGCTTCGAGAAGGGATTTCCTTAAAATCGGCTCACTGGCCGCAGGAGGATTTGTATTGGGAGTCAATTTCCAATGCAGTGGACCCAAAGGTGAATTGATCACCTATGCTCCCAATGTATTTGTATCCATCGGTTCGGACAATATTGTAACCATCCTGGCCCACCGCTCCGAAATGGGTACCGGGATCCGGACTTCCCTGCCGATGATCGTCGCAGACGAACTCGGAGCTGACTGGAGTTTGGTGAAGATCGTACAGGCCGAAGGCGACGAGGAGAAGTACGGCAACCAAAATACGGATGGTTCTTTTTCCGTCAGGATGTTTTATGAACCGATGAAAAAGGCCGGTGCCACCGCCCGTCACATGTTGGTGCAGGCTGCGGCAAAAGAATGGGGTGTGGATCCTTCTGAATGTGATACCGAAAGTAGCCACGTCATTTTAAAAGGAGGTAGCAAGAAAATCCCTTTTGGAGACCTTGTGACTCAGATTCAGACGATGGAAATTCCAAAGGCAGAAGACGTGCCGATGAAGGAGTTTTCCAGTTACAAGTTGGTAGGAACCGATGTTCCGATTTACGATGTCAAAGATATTGCTACGGGAAAAGCGGTTTTTGGAGCAGATGTTAATCTGCCAAATATGCTGATTGCCGTGGTGCAACGCAGTCCAGTAGTAGGCGCCAAGGTGGTTTCTTTTAATGATGAGAAAGCTTTGGCAATTCCAGGAGTAAAAAAGGTTGTAAAAATAGACGGTCCTGGTCTTCCTGCCGGATTGGATAAGCCTTTGGAAGGGGTGGCTGTGTTGGCAGACAATACCTGGGCAGCCATCAAAGGAAGCCGGGCCTTGGAGATCGAATGGGATTTGGGACCCAACCAAACCTACAATTCAGCAGTCCAATTGGAGGAGATGTTGAAAAGCACAGCATCGAATGGTACTGTAAAGCGGGAGAGAGGCGACTTTAGTCAGGCAAAATCTTCCTCCGGGAAAATCATTGAGAAAACCTATCTCGCTCCATTCTATGCCCACTCCACGATTGAGCCCCCAGCAGCGATTGCTGATGTGAAGGCAGATGGTTCGGTCGAAATTTGGGCTCCAAGTCAACACCCCCAGTGGGCGAGAGGTGCAGTAGCAGGTGCCTTGGGGATCGACGTTTCCAAAGTAAAATTGAATGTTACCTTATTGGGTGGAGGTTTTGGCAGAAAATCCAAGCCGGATTTTGTGGTAGAAGCGGCACTTTTATCCAAGGCTGCCGGAGTTCCTGTTCGGGCCCAATGGACACGGGAATGTGATCTCCACCATGATTACTTCCATTCACACAGTGCTCAAAGAATAGTTGCCTCATTGGATGGGGCGGGCAATCTGACCGGATGGAATCACCATACGGTTTTCCCGGCAATTGGCTCGGGGCTCGATGCTGCTCCTCCATCTGATGGAGAATTGGATTTGGGCTGTCGTGACTTTCCTTATGATGTGCCCAACATCCGGATCGAAGCCCATCAATCCACTGCACATACCCGCGTAGGTTGGCTGCGTTCGGTGAGTAATATTCACCATGCTTTTGCGATTTGTACCACACTGGATGAGATTGCCGAAACCCGTGGAGTTGACCCGGTTGACCAGGCAATTCAGCTTTTGGGCGAAGACAAGAATCTGGCTTTTGCGAGTGAGATGGTTGGGGATTATGGCAATTATGGGGAGAAAATCGAAGACTTTCCATGGAGTACTGCCCGAATGAAAAAGGTGATCGAAACAGTAGCGGAAAAGTCAAACTGGAAACAAAATCTGGCCGCCGGAAAGGCAATCGGTTTTGCGGCACACAAAAGCTTCCTGACTTATGTGGCTTGTGTAGTGACCGTCGAAAAAGATGCTGCGGGAAATCTGGTGATCCCTGAAGTTCATTATGCGGTGGATTGCGGAATCGCCGTCAATACAGACCGGGTTCGTTCCCAGTTTGAAGGCGGGGCGCAGTTTGCCACGAGTTTGGCGATGACCTCGGCAATCACTTTTGAAAACGGTAAGGTTCAGCAAAACAACTTTGATACCTACAAGCTTATTCGAATGCCTCAGTCTCCTAAAAAGATCAATGTGCATATCATTCCAAGTTCGGAAAAGCCCACCGGTGTCGGTGAACCACCGGTTCCGCCATATATTCCTGCCTTGGCCAATGCGATTTATAAATTGACCGGAAAAAGGAATTACGAGTTGCCGTTAAAAGCCTAACCTAATAGGAATAGGATAAAAAATGCAGTCATTGGAAATCCGAAAGGGGCAATGTTCTCCTAAGGATTTCCATTTGACTGCTTTTTATTTTTAATGTATATCCGCTACGGCACTCCAAAAAGATGAAAGCAGAATAAGGTTTTGAAAGTCGTTAATTCTACAGAAAATCAAATCGACTTCTTATGTAGCTCCGAAGGAGCCAAACCAATCATGACCCTGTACGAAGTGCAGGGTAGCCATTGAATTCCTTTCCTTTGAGCCCTGAAAGGGTGAAACCTCTAAGTATCGCCCTTTCAGGGCTCCTTTTTTTATTGTGGTGACTTTACCCCCGGCTACTCCGGGGGTTATGAATTGTGTTGATCCTTCGGATCTAAGGCTTCCAAACTTTGACCTACCTTATCCACTACTTCAATTTAATTTGCCTACTGGTGTCATTGCGGACATTCATATTTTTTTATGTTGATTCTTAACAGCCAGGCATTTCAAACTGGTTGAAATCAAAAAGAAAAACCGAGGAAGAAAATCTTCCCCGGTTTCTAAATCACAATTACCCGATCTATCTATTTATTTCACGTCCCAGAAGATCTTGTTGGTCAACTTGTCTTCGGCCTGCACCGTTGAGTAATTCTCCAGGTTGTAGGTTTGCTCCGAACCTGGGTAAATCCAACGATAAGGGGGCTGGCTCTGTTGGTTAGACTGGTCGGTCCAGAAAGTCAGGCTTACCAAGTCGAGTCTTCTCAGTTCAGCCCAGTTTTCAACAGGCTGAACTACGTTGAAGTGCAGCCATTTCTGCTCTGCAATCAGTTTCATCTTGGCCTCTGTAGAAGCGGCAGCATCCCATGAAATTGGTCCTTTTTGCAGGTAAGCTGTCATGTCGGCAGCGCTTGGTGCCTCGGGAGCAGCAGTTTCATTGTTGTTGCTGATGCTTCTCAGATACTGATAGAAAGCAAGGGATTGCTTGATGGCTTCCTCGTAGTGGGTTTTCGCCATAGCAGCCTGATTGTTTTTCAGATAATATTCTGCTGCCAGGAAGTGAACTTCTGAGGCTGTGACAATCACACCCGGGAAATACTGGTTTCTGCTGATTGTAGATCTGTTGTAGATGGACAGCGTGTTGGTCGCTACCAGTTCTGTTTGGTCAGTTGCATTCATCAAAGGATCCAGTCCCAAGTATTCTCCGTCAGCTTCCAGTCCAGGCTCAAAAACATAGGGTAATCTTGGATCTTCATTTCCAAGCATGTGGTCAATAATTGCCTTGCTGGCAATGTTGCCATTCCAGTCTTCCAAACCGCTTTGGAAATTATTGGCAGGTAGGATAGTACCCAATGAAAACACTTCCCATTGGATATTGTCAGCATTTTTGGACACTACCGGATAGGTTGCCGGATTGGAAAGGATTTTATTGATCTCTGTTGTGGCTCTTGTGCCAAATGCGCTTGATCCGCTCACTCTGGTCAGCATTCTCAGGCGAAGGGAATTGACGTAGGCCTTCCACTTTGCAATGCTGCCTTTGTTGATCAGATCCTGGGTCTTGAATTCAGTCAACACAGCAGGCTCGACCTCAATGGTGTTCAGCTCATCAGCGAAGGATGCGAGATCATCCAGCATCTTGGTGTAGATATCTTCGGCGTTGTCATAGCTGGCGTAGGACTTGGTATAGTCTCCGCCATTGGTGCTCACCATACCTGCCGCTGTCCATGGAATATCCCCATGCAGATCGATCACCTGCTGGGTATAGTCGTAGAAGAAGGTAGCTCCTGTGATCATGTAGATTCGCTGATCGGCTTTTTGATCGTCTGGAAGCGCATTGTACACTTTCTCAGTTTCCCGATACTGGCCTAAGACGTTGTAGTAGGCATTCCAACGGTCGTTTATTGCTGCCGAACCCGGCACATACTGATTCTCAGTATTGACCCAACCCACAGCCTGATTGTAGCGGTTGTTGGTAATGCGGTGGATAACGAAGTAATTCCAGTAGCTGGGAAGTACAAACTCCCGGTTGGTGTAGATCATTCCGGAGAATTGCTTTCCAACAGTGGTCTCGGCCAACTTTGACGGATCGGTGTATGCATCCTCAAATTGGGATTCCGTACAGGACGCCAAGCCGGCGGCCAGTAGGACATATAGATATAGACTCTTTGTTTTCATGACGTTTTTTGGATTAGATTCATTCTGATGATTAGAACTTAGCTCTTAGCATAAATCCGATGGTTCTGGTCGCAGGGTTGGTACCTGCAGAAGTCAGAGTTTGAGTCCATCTAGATCCTCCGGTTAACACCTCAGGATCCAGATCCTTGATATTTCTATAGAGGAAGAAGAGGTTTCTTCCGTACATCGAAATGTTCAGGTTACTGGCCCCAACTTTACGTGAAATATGAGCTGGCAACGTATAGCCCAAAGAAAGCTCTCTCATCTTCAGGTAGGTATTGTCTTGGATGTAAAGCTCGTATCTGGATTGGCCGTACTGCGGACCACCCCAGTTGTAAGTGTTCCAATAGTATAAAGCCTGAGAGATTACATTCGAATTTGCCTGTCCATCAGCCGTCACCCCATCCATCAACATACCGTCATGATATACTGCTTCTCCATTTGGTCCTGCAGCGGTAGTGTGCGGCACCTGAACGCCCTTGCCATCTTTCAGATAGTAGGCAAGACCTCCGGAAGCTTCATTTCTATACTTTAAGCTTTCCTCAGTCAAACCTCTGGAAGTCATCCAGTTAATACCTGTAGGCATTACTGATCCGCCGATCTGGAAATCCATCACCGCAGAGAAGGTGAAGTTTTTGAAAGAGAAGTTGTTGATCAAACCACCCACTGCTTCCGGCATGGCGTTGCCCACCTGGATCCAGTTGTTCGGGTCAATTTTGTAAAGACCGTTTGGCTGTACGATCTTGTTGCCATTGGCATCGGTTTCAATCGGACGGGCGTAGAAATCACCCATAGGTCGGCCAACCACGGAGCGAAGTTGGGCAGCGTTGCCATCGTAGTCGGCATGCAGTAGCTCAGTCGCATTGTTTGCAAGTTTCTCTACTTTATTGATGTTTCTGGCGACGTTCAGAGTCATATCCCATGTGAATTCACTTGTTGACAGGATAGTGCCATTCAAGGCCAATTCAATTCCTTGGTTTCTCAGGGTACCGATATTGGTCAATACAGACCTAGCACCTGAGGTAGATGGCAAGGTCAGAGGAAGGATCTGGTCACGGATCTGGGCATTATAGTAAGAGATGTCAATTCCCATACGGTTATTGAACAAGCGGGTATCCAAGCCAAATTCAAATTCATGTTTCTGTTCCGGCTTGATTCCGTCGTTTCCAAAAGAAGTAGGGATCGTGGTATAGAGTACTGCTGATCCTCCAGTCTGCTGAACACCCAGGGTGTTTTGAGAATAAGCGATATTGGCTCCGTAGATATCCGGATAGTTACCTACTATGCCCCAAGAACCTCTCAACTTGGAATTGGTGATGAAGCTAGGCAACTGGAATGCATCAGACAAGGTAAACGCCGTGTTCACAGAAGGATAGACGAAGGCATTGTTGTTTGGATTCATGGTAGAAGTACGGTCTCTACGCACTGTGCCTTCTACAAACCACATGTTCTTGTAGTCAAAGTTTATTGTACCGATCACCGCGTCAATAACTTGGGATCTTCTCCATGAATCGCTGTAGGGCAGGTTGGTGGAAGCCACAATGTCAAAGAGGTTTTCGCTGCTCAGACCACCATTGGTGCTTCGGTTGATCATTTCTCCCTCATCTTTCCTTGCCGTATAGCCCGCCATCGCACTCAGGGTGATTTCATCAGTAAGCTTCTTTCTGTAGGTCAACATCAAATCCCCGTAAAGAATGCTGTAGTTTTCGTCCTGCATCCCAAACCCGCCGGATGGCCCGAAGGCTAATGGTCTTTCTGTATAGTTTTTGGACTCGGAGTATCTGGAAGTGAAGTCAGTTGAAATTCGTGCTCTTAAATTCAATTCCTCAGTGATCTGATAATTGGTGGTCAAGCTACCGATGACACGGTTACTAAGCTCGGAAGCGAGGTTCTTGTTCACTCTCCACACATAGTCAGCAATGTCTCCCTTGAAACCATTGTAGACAATGTTTTCTTCGGGAGTTGAGCTTTGCCCGTTTCCAGTCACGAATCTGTAGCCATCGCTGGTTTGGTACTTATTCAGGTACCATGCTCCGTTGTCAAAGCGTGACATCATCCCCGTGAAGTTATTGATCATACGATCCACAGAGACTGGTCGGTTTGCAGTGTTCTGGTTGATATAGTTCACCATCAGATCCACTTTTACCTTTTTGTTCAGTTTGTAGGAGGAGTTCAGGTTGAGGATATTCTTGCTGTTTTTGGAGTTCAAGCTTAGTGCTTCGTTATCCTGACGGGTCAATGACAATCGCACACTACCGTTTTCACCGCTATTGGAAACTGCTACGTTAAATTGGGAACTCACAGGGCTATTGAACAGCGCTGCATAGTTGTCACCCTGGTCTACGTATGGTCTTTCAATCCCATCCCAAGCCATCATCGGCTGCCCGTCAAACTCAGGACCAAAATTGATGGTGGCGCTGGGCTGGAT
>DATIAI010000694.1:0-3567 GCA_035458065.1 Algoriphagus sp.
TAGGAAGCGGTTGAGTTCGTCCCGTACCACGCCAGGTTGCACCCGCACCCATCGCTCTTCTTTGTTGAATTCGAGGATTTTAGTGAAATTCTTCGACACATCCACCACAATGCCATTGCCCACACATTGCCCAGCCAGGGAAGTGCCTGCAGTTCGGGGAATGAGGGAAGTTCCATTGTCAGATGCAAACTGGATAAGCTTCTTGATGTCAGAAATTGACTTGGGGAATGCGACTGCCAAAGGCATCTCCCGATACACGGAGGCGTCGGTGGCATACAGGGTCTTGGTCAATCGGTCAATATGAAGGCTCCCCTCCAGTTGGGCAGAAAGACTCTCCAATAAGGGCAATAGGTTAGGCTGGTTTGAAAGCATGGTCAAAAATAGCTTTCTGAGGGAGATTAACGAAACGGGATTGAGAGAAATAAAATGATCAATTTCAATTCAATGTTAAAGAAAGATCCAATGGAAGTTTGAATTTGTAATCGCGCCATTATTTCCATGAGGATAAAGAAAAATATTCTCCTCCTTACCTCGAAAAATCAATTAGATATCATACCCTTTAAAAACATCCTTCAAATCAAGTTCAAATCCAGGAAGAATCTCAGACTTGATGAGATCACCGGAAGTAAATGGTCGGGAAGATTGAAACTTCCCATCCCTCAAAGTGTATATGAAAAGTGTAAATTCTATAGGATGAATAATCCAATATTCCCTTACCCCAAACTCTTCGTAGAGGGAATACTTAAACCGGAGCTCAGTTTGACTGTTTCCAGGAGAGAGGATTTCAACTACCAAATCCGGCGCTCCGATACACCCTCTTTCATCTAACTTTGATAAATCGCAAATCACGGATATATCCGGCTGAACTACATTATAAATATCTTTGTCAGCCTTTGATTCTTTAGGAAAGCGAACATCGAATGGAGCGGAATAAACATGGCATTGTTTTCCTTCCAAAAAATTGAAAAACTTATTGAACAAAATACCGGATACCATCTGATGACTTCTTCGGGGAGCAGCTGCGGCTTTTTTAAATATTTTTCCATGGATCAACTCGACCATTTCTTCAAATTGCCATGTCAAGTAGTCCGCATAAGAGTATGGGCCTGCATTGATGTCAGGTTCAGCAACACGATCAGCAGGATCATAGATTTTGGAAGGTAGACGATACTCTTTCATCATCTTGAATTTAAAGGCACTTGAAGCAAAATGCAAATTGGTGAAGATGATTGGACTTCAGCTAATTGTGAATAAAAAATTGATCGACTAAAGTTCAATCACTACAATATCTAAACAATGCTATAGGAAGACAGACTTGATCATTGAAAAATGAATTTGAAAATTGGCGATTTCACCCCTTTCTTTGGCTAAAATCCAAGCTAGATGTTTTTCTACCTCTCCCAATTTCTGAGCTTTTTGGCAATGCCGCTGACGATTGTAATGATTTTGATTATTGGTGGGGCTGTTTTTATCCGAAAAAAATGGGGTAAAAAATGTCTTTGGTCAGGGATCGGACTTTTGCTTTTTTTCACCAATCCCTTTCTTTCAAATCTGGCGTTACTGGCCTGGGAACCTGAATTCAAAAAATTTGAAGAAATCGGGACATATGACTATGGGATCGTTTTGACCGGTGTTACCAATCTGAGCAAAACAGCTTACGACCGCACTTTTTTCAACAAAGGCGCCGACCGCATCACTCATGCCTTACAGCTCTACCGAATGGGCAAAATCAAGAAAATCCTGATCACCGGTGGCCAGGGTCTTAATCCTGTCAATCCTCAATCCGAATCGGAACTTTTGAAGCGCTTTTTGATCATGACAGGAATGCCAGAATCTGATATCTTAATCGAAGACCAGAGCAAAAACACCCGGGAAAATGCTGCATTCACCAAGGCGCTTTTGGAAAAAAACGGCATCTCGACCGATCAAAAGTATTTGCTCATTACCTCGGCTTTTCATATGAAGAGAGCCAAAGGATGCTTTGACAAAGTTGGAATGAATACGGAAACTTTCCCCACCGATTACTATTCCCATGATTTGAAATATGACATTCCATCATTGCTTTTTCCGGACCCTTTTTCTTTGGAATATTGGACCAAGCTTTTCAAAGAATGGATTGGCATCTTGGTTTACAAATTGGCGGGATACCTTTAAAAAAACCTGTATTTGCAATTAATTTTTTCGCCATTCCAGAAATCAACACTTTGATTTACTGGTATTTATTTTTTAATTCAAAGACGATTTTTCAGGAATTTTTCACACCCAAATCTATCCTGCCATGGACTTTTCAGCAATCCTCAATTTGGTCATCGGTTTGATTTTTATCTATTTTCTTGTGTCTCTACTTTGCTCCACCATTCAGGAAATCATCGCCAATGCCCTAAATATGCGGGCAGAAAATCTCGAAAAATGGCTCAAAGACACTTTCCGTGAAAACAATCTTGGAGAAAAGATCCTCAACCACCGTTTGGTGGATGGATTGACTGCTGCAGGGAGGAAAGCCAGTTATATTCCCAGCAAAGTGTTTTCAGGAGTTTTGTTGGATTTGGTCAACGACTCCGACAAACCTTATACACCCGAATCGCTTCTAAAGGCATTGGAGACAACAGACCGGTTGCCCGCTGATTTCAAAAGGAAACTGGCACAGATCATTTCGGAGACTAATGGAAATTTGGAATTTGTCAAAGCTGAGATTGAGGCCTGGTTTAATGATGCGATGGTCAGGATTACCGGCACTTATAAAAAAAATACGCAGAAGATAATCATAGTCATTTCTTTCGGGGTGGTCATGGCATTGAATATCGATACCCTTCGTATTATCCAGTATCTGTATAATCATCCGGCTGAATCTGCTGCATTGGCAGACCGGATTTCAGAAAACATCGAATCTCTAGATCCAAAGGCAAGCCCTGAAGGTTATGACTCACTTTCCACCGAGGAAAAAATCAATGTTAATTTGGAAGAACTCAAAACTCTAAAAGCTCAATTGGAAGCCACACAAGTCCCTTTGGGATGGCAACAACCAGATGGTAAGCTCAGCTTGAGTGAAGTTGTCAACAAGATTTTAGGGCTTTTATTTTCTATCGTGGCAGGAGTTGTAGGGGCGCCCTTTTGGTTTGATATCCTCAATAAAGTGGTCAGCCTGAGGAGCTCTGGAGCCAAGCCTGAGGATGATTAAACCAATAATGTTTCCATGATGGAATCCCGAAGGAGAGCATTCACCTTTACCTCTTCAGCAAATTCATTCCACTTTTTGACAGCGGACTTTACTCTTTCGATTTTGTCTTCCGCCTTTTTGATATTCATTTTCCGGGCCACTTCCAGGAAGTCAACATCAGTGATTTTCTCCCGTTTTCCATTCACAGTCAGTGATTGAGAACTCACCCAGAGGCTTCCAGGACGATATGCATAGCAAATGTCATAGGCAGGTGAAAGCGTCCATTTTCCATTTTTATCCATCAAAAAAGCAAAGTTTTTGGTGTGATCGTCACAGTTGCGGGCTAAGACATTAAACACCATCCGAATGAACATCTGCTCCGCTTCAGGATAGGAAAGACGGAGCATTCG
>DATIAI010000695.1:0-2161 GCA_035458065.1 Algoriphagus sp.
TAATTTTTTTGTTTTCCTTCAAATATAATTCGTATGACCGATTTACAAGCTCCGCCATTTTATTATCACCAATATGTTTTAGCCCTTTGATTATTGTCGGCACATACATTCCATAATCATTATAATAAAATTGAGTAAACCCACCATTTGTAACTTGAGCGTCAACATACCACCAATAATAAAGTGCCTTTTGTCCGTATGATAATGTGTTACCTTTTGTCAGTTCGCCTTTTCTGTCTTGGATAAATTCTGAAATCGGCTCAAGGACAAACCAACCAAAGTCAAAACCTGTTAACTTGAAAAACTCGCCCCTGTCGAGTTTAGGCCTGAAATGCTTAGTCTTGTCAAACTCCCAATATGGGTCGTCTTGTTGTTTGTTTTGTCCGAATAAGTTAAATATGTTCATTGTCAATATTGTAATTGCAGTTATTAAAAGTCCACCGAATAATGTTTTTTTAGTCCTTGTCATTTTGTACGGTCGTGTTTTAGAATCACAGCTAACGTTTGTGCTTGCGCAGGTGACTGCGTAAGGCATGCTTATTTGGATGCATTGCGCAGTTAGTTGCTGGTATTTTTGAATTAGTTTTTAGTCCTCATAGTCCAGTTGATCCAATGGACTTTGCTTAAGATTTTCAGTGAATCTCAAGATATTAATAACTTCTTCTTCACTACAAACTTCGGGAAGAATTTTTTCCTGTCTTGGTCGGTCAATGGGATAAAATTTTTTGGATCCTCCCGCTTTTAGGAAATAGCAATTCCGAAGTCCGGTGGAAGGATTTTCAATTCAGAAATATTTGGAAGAACTGACAAGTTTCATAAACCTAACAGGTGTGTTCTCTATTTGGAATCCCAAATCCTTTACGGATCATGAAACGCTCTTACATTTCCTCCTTGGGTCTGAACTTCATCTGCAAGCCCATCAGGAAATTGCGCAAGACTTGGTCCTTGCATTCGCGGTATTGAGGCTGGGAGGGATTGCGAAAGAAGGCACTGAGTTCGTGTTTGCTCAGTCGGAAACTGCGCAGCGCAAAGAGCTCCAGCATGTCTTCGTCCTTGAAATTGAGGGCGATTTTCAGTTTGCGGAGGATGCCATTGTTGTTAAGCGACTTTTCGGCTACGGGGATTTGATCGTCTTTTTTGCCTCGGTTGTGGATGATCAGGCCATTTAAAAAAGCAGCCAAATCCTTGTCATAGAGCTTTTTGAATTCGGGTTCGTCTTCTTTTTTGAGCCAATGCGCGATTTCTTCCGCAAAAAGTTGTACTCCGCCAAGTGCGAAAATCTCGGACATTTTGTAGTCGTGAAAATGGAAGGTATAGCGCAGGGTGCGAAGGATGTCATTATTGCTCATGAAGGCAAATATCGGTTTTTTACCTAAGCGAAATTGGGATTGGGCCAAATGGAGGGAAGTCGCAAAGAAAGATTTACACGATTGGGCCAAATTATTTCTCACAGATTTCACTGATGAACACTGATCAAGAGATTCATTTGTGAAAAATTGAGGCATCTTGGAGCAAAGACTTTTACCTTAATATCCTGTTGTGCATTGGGGTCTTGGTGGCTAATCATTAAAATTTCAGCATTCTTTCCGACCTTTAGCACAGCCTAAATCCTGATTCCTTGTCCGCAAAAGTACTTTTCATCACCCCGCCATTTACCCAGCTCAATACCCCGTATCCGGCCACTGCGTATCTGAAAGGTTTTCTCAACACACTTCAGATCCCTTCCAATCAAGCTGATCTGGGTATTGAGGTGATTTTGAGGCTTTTTTCGCGAAAAGGACTTACTCAGGTTTTCGAGATTGCTGCGCAAAAGTCAGACGATTTGTCGGAAAATTCTTCCCGGATTCTGAGGATGAAAGCAGCTTATCTCCAGACCATCGGGACGGTGATTGATTTTCTCCAGGACAAAAATCCAACACTTGCCTACCATATTTCCGAAGGGGATTTCCTTCCCGAGGCTGGCCGATTTGAGCAATTGGATGACTTGGATTGGGCTTTTGGGTCTTTGGGAGTGAGGGACAAAGCCCGGTATCTCTCCACGCTTTACCTCGAAGATATCGGCGATCTGATCACCGAAGCCGTGGACCCGCATTTTGGATTCAGCCGGTATGCGGAGCGATTGGGAATGTCGGCATTGACTTTTGACGAGATGCATGAGGCG
>DATIAI010000696.1:0-3879 GCA_035458065.1 Algoriphagus sp.
CATTGTAAATCCCCGAAACCATAGCGTTGATCGCTTGATCTTTTTCCAAAATGGAAGTTACTACCCGTTTTTTGGCATCTCCTGCATTGTATTTTAATGGACTGGAGAGGTTATTGGAAGGTGAGAAAGTCACGAAGGCAAAAATATTCCACTGCTCAAAAAGGTAATCGAGCATGGCTCGGCTTTCCTTTTGAGAAACGGCGATATCCCCTGCCAATGGCTCAAATACCGGGAATTTATAGGTCAGTGATTTATTGAAAGCGATGCCTTCCTGCAGGTCTTCGGCAAATTTACCGTCCTTATCATCGTCTTTGCTTTCCTTGTAAAGGCTGTATTTACCGGCTTCCCCTTTGGATCGATCAGCTTTTACCAAGACTCTTTCGTCTTCTTTAGAAACCATCCATTCTCCCATCGAATCCTCCACTCGCATCCAGGTAATCATCCCGTCTCCGTTAAGATCCGAATATCCACTTTCGCCGGCTTTTCCGTCACGGTCATGATCCATAAGTACGGCATTCCCACGGCGCTCATATTTTAGCGCAGCATGATATTGTTCGTAAGCGTCTGGAGACATGTTTGGAAAAATGTAAAAGGTGGTTTTTTCCAACACCGAGTCATTTTCAGTCACCAACTTTTCAGCAAACTGCAGAGCCAGCTCGACGCTTAGGACATGAAAACCCTCCACACCACCGACTACGGCGATGGCAGGTTTTTCGTCCTTGGATCCGGTCCCGACTTTGAGGACATAGATGTCTTTTCCACCTTCGGTTTTGGTGAGAGATTTCAGCTCCACGGAGGCATTGCCACCAAGTTTTTGGAGCCTTTGGGTAACCTGGCTAAGTGTTGGGTAGTCTGTTTGGGCAAATACATTGCTGCAAATCAGACTCCCAAGCATCAGCCCAGTGAGTAAGAATTTTTTCATGTGTTTATGTTTTGATTTTTAGTGGACATCCCAATATCTATCGGGAGGAATCTCGCATGGATAATAATCATTTCTCTGATTGACGTTTTCGTCATGCTCGAATTCATAGGGTAAGTGTTTCGGGTTTTTTCTGAAGTTATGGGTCAAAAATTCAAGGGAAGTTTAGGAAAAAAAGGCAAGATTTTAAGGAGGGATTTTTTTACCAAAAGAAATCAGCGTCAGGCGGATACCGCCTAGGATAAGTGGCGGTCCTGCAAATTTTGGCTTGCCCTTTGGCAAAAAATGCCGTATTTCAGAAAAATAAGCAGGTTCCCATGTATCAAAAAATCGCACTTGCCATTGCTTTTTCTCCGAGAATGGAGGCTTTGATTGCAGAAGCCAAACGACTTACAGAAATTTTTGATTCCGATCTTGTATTAATCCATGTTGGGTTAAAAACTACTGAATTGGAAGATAAACTTGCTGAAATTTTACTGAAGCAAGGAGTGGAAATCAATTCCGTTCATACTATTTGGAAAGAAGGAAAGCCTACCAAGATGATCCTTCAAGCCTGTGAAGAAGAAAAAGTAGACCTTCTGATGCTCGGTGCCCTAAAAAAAGAAGGTCTCCTGACTTATTACCTTGGATCTGTAGCCCGAAAAGTCATCCGAAAAGCTCACTGCTCTGTTTTGACGCTTATCGACCCGATGATTTCCCCAACCAAATTTTCAAAAGTGGTCATCAACGGAACCCAGCTGGAAGTTACTCCCAAAGTGATCGCAAACGGTTTGAAGTTTTGTCAGGCAGAAGGAGCTACCCATGTCCATATTTTAAATGAAATCAAGCTTTACGGGTTACAGATGGCCACGGCCGGTGAAGGCTCTGAAGATGAAGTATCACATACGAGGAGAAAATTGGTTCAGGAAGAAATCCGATATGTCCAGGAGATTCTGAACGGCTTGGATCAGACAGGATTGAAGATCAATATTAAAGTTACTGCCGGCAAATGGGCGGTGGAATTGGTAAGATTTTGTGAAACCATCGCTGCGGATCTTTTGATCATGGGTGACGAACACGGGTACACATTTATCGATCGCTTGTTCCCACATGACTTGGAGGAGATTCTCTCGGAGCTCCCATGCAACCTTTTAATTGTAAAGTAAGACATGGAGAGCCTCGAACATAAAGAAGTCATCAACCTACTTTTGCAATTGGCTGCCATGCTGCTTTTTGCCAGGATTTTTGCCGAAATCGCGCAAAAGTTCAAACAGCCTGCCGTTGTCGGAGAGATTGTTGCCGGTATTGTTTTAGGCCCAACGATCCTGGGCATGATCAGTCCTGATTCCTTTGAATACTTATTTCAAAGCAACCCCTCCGCCAATCTGGCTCTGGACGGAATTGTCCAAATGGCGGTCATACTTCTGCTTTTCATAGCTGGCCTTGAGGTGGAACTTCACCTGGTTTGGGCTCAGGGGAAATCCGCCATCAATATCAGCTTGATGGGATTGATCGTCCCCTTCGTTTTGGGCTTCGTCTTTCCTTATTTCTTTCCAACGTTCTTTGGATTAGCAGAAGGAGATAAACTCCTTTTCTCGCTTTTTATGGGAACTGCCATGTCAATCACGGCACTGCCCGTGGTGGTTCGTATCCTCATGGACATGAACCTGTTCAAGACCAAAATGGGGATGGTGATTGTGGCCGGGGCAATGGTCAACGACATCATCGGCTGGTTGATTTTCTCGGTGATTTTATCATTTATGGGAAAGAGCGGCAACTTGTCGCTGATGAGTACCATTGGCATTACCCTGCTTTTCACCGTGTTTATGCTGACTTTGGGAAAAGGACTTCTAAATCGTGTCCTTCCCTGGATCAATAAAAAACTGGCTTGGCCGGGCGGCCTTTTGTCATTGTCTATGGCCTTTTGTTTTTTGCTGGCTGCATTTACTGAGTGGCTCGGAATTCACGCGATTTTCGGCGCGTTCCTTTTTGGTGTAGCCTTGGGCGATTCAGCTCACCTCTCCGAAAAGGCCAAAGAAATCATCCACCAGTTTATCAACAACATCTTTGCTCCGCTCTTCTTTGTATCGATCGGACTGAAAATCAACTTCTTCACGAACTTTGATATTTGGTTGGTCCTGGTAATTATGGTTATATCCTTCGCTGGAAAAATCATAGGAAGTGGATTCGGAGCGCTTCGTTCAGGATTTTCCCGAAAGGATGCTATGGCAGTTGGGTTTGGAATGAATGCACGGGGTGCGATGGAAATCATCCTGGGTTTGATCGCCTTGGAAAATGGATTGATTGATGAAAAGCTATTTGTTGCTTTGGTAGTCATGGCCTTAGTGACTTCGATGACTTCCGGTCCTCTGATGAAATGGGCGCTGAGGAAGAAACCCAGCTAGCAGAAATTGATCCCGGCAGCCCCGGGATTTTTTATTGCAGACTGAAATCAATCTGACTTAGAAAACTTCAATCGGGAGAATTAGAACAAAGGGGCTATTTTTGCGCTTTCCAAAGGAAATCTGAATTCAATCCATGGCAAACCATAAAGCAAAAACCGGCGTTCTGCTGGTCAATTTGGGTACTCCGGACAGTACAAATACCGGTGACGTAAGAAAATACCTCAGGGAATTCCTGATGGATCCCCGGGTAATCGACATTCCTTTTCTGTCCAGATGGATGCTGATCAACTTCATCATTGCGCCTTTTAGAGCTCCCAAGTCTGCCCATGAATACCGCAAACTTTGGACGGATCGAGGTTCTCCACTACTTTTTCATACGGTGGATCTCCGTGAAAAACTGGCTCAAAAGCTCGATCCCAAAAAGTATGTGGTCAGCATCGGGATGCGTTACCAAAGCCCATCCATAGAATCAGGATTGGAAGAACTGCGAAAAGAAAAAGTCAGTAAAATCATCGTTTTACCGCTTTTTCCTCAATATGCATCCGCTTCTACGGGCTCGGTAATCGACAGAGTCAT
>DATIAI010000697.1:0-8026 GCA_035458065.1 Algoriphagus sp.
CTGAATTTCGTAACGGTTTTGGAGGTAAACCCCACTGTTTCCACCTTCTTTGGCGATCAGAAATTCCACGTGGGCTTCGAAATCCCGAAATTCATCTTTAGTCACAATGTCGGCAGCACCGTATTTTCCACCGGCAGCGGCCGGATCATTGCTGCTGATTGCTTTTCCTCCATCGACAGGATCTGTGACTTCAGGCCATTTGATGGGCATCTCTGCGGAAAATCGCGGACCTTCCCAGTATTTCCAGTTTTTGTGAAGGGATTTGGCAGTACCATCGAGGTATACTTTTGCGCCTTTTGGGGCTTTTGTCCCCAAATATGCTTCCTGAGCGAAAGAATTAATTGAAACGAATAGCGCAAAAGTGAAAGCGTAAGTCAGAAATTTAAGTGTCATAGGTAATGGGTTTTGGTTATTTATTTGTCGAAAATGAAAATAGGGTCGATTCTTGATTGATCAATTTGGTTAATTTTAACTTAAATCAAACTTTTTATACCATGAAATCGAGCATGACAACGACCTTACTCAGTGGGAGGACATCTATCATGCGAGATTGCATGTGGCATTTAAAAACTAAACTATAATCACATGAAATGGCAAGGCAGAAGACAGAGCTCCAATATTGATGATAGACGGGGTCAAGGTGGTCCAAAAATGGGCGCAGGTGGGTTCAGTCCGCTGCTGCTCGGCCCACTGCTAAAAATCCTTTTTTCAAAAACCGGAATGATTCTGGTCGGAGTGTTTATCGTGGGTTCTATTGTGATGGGATACAACCCGCTCACTCTTTTGGGTGGCTTGTTGGGTGGCGGCGGAGGCCAGGGCTTTACTACGGATACTTCTTATACTCCCACTGCTGAAGAAGATGAAATGGCTGCTTTTGCAGGGACAATTTTGGCTGATACAGAAGATGTATGGAATCAGCAACTGGAAGATTACAGAGAACCGACTTTAGTGCTTTTCTCCGGATCAGTTTCTTCTGCCTGTGGATCAGCTAGCAGTGCTACTGGCCCCTTTTATTGTCCGGCAGATGAGAAGCTCTATATTGATTTAAGCTTTTTTCAGGATATGGAAACCAAGTTGAGCGCAGGAGGAGACTTTGCCTATGCTTATGTTATAGCTCATGAAGTAGGTCACCATATCCAGAAAATCATGGGAATCACAGATGAGGTCCACAATCTCAGAGGCAAAGTCAGCGAAAAAGAGTACAACCAAAACTCGGTAAAACTGGAACTTCAGGCGGATTTTTTGGCTGGAGTTTGGGCACACCATAGTCAAAAAACCGCCAGAATGATGGAAACCGGTGACTTAGAGGAAGCCCTCAATGCTGCCAATGCCATAGGTGATGACCGTCTCCAAAAGCAGTCCAGTGGCAGAGTCGTTCCCGATTCATTCACACATGGCTCGTCGGCACAGCGGATGAGGTGGTTTAAAAAAGGATTTGAGACCGGTGATTTGAGGCAAGGGGATACCTTCAGTGCAGATGATCTTTAAGGCTTTATGGATAGACAATAGATTTAAGGCACAAGATTTTAGAAATTTCCTACCTGTTTGTTTACAATTAGAGTGAGCAATACGAGTATTTGATTCATCAATGTCTTTCTGTCGCCTGTCTTCTAACCTTAATTTTCTGAATATTCTCAAGGTTTGTGTAATCTTAAAACCACCCAAAAACAGCTCCCACGCTTTTAATTCCAAGAACAAGAGTAACCAGCCAAATCAAAATTGCGATTCCGGTTGCTAATGGGGTGTTTTTGTGTTTTCCCAATATGGCTTCTTGGGTCGCTACCCAAATGATCCATCCACTTATGACGGGAAGCAGAATGCCATTTGCAAGCTGTGCAAGCGTGATCAATTGGACTGGTTTGATTCCGAAGGAGGAAAAAAGCAATCCCAAAAAGACTATTGATCCCATAGTGATTCGCATGGCTTTGGATTTGATGTCCTGATTCCAACCCAAAATACCGCATACCACGAAACCCGCTGCCAATGGGGCTGTGAGCGCCGATGTTAACCCTGCAGCCAAGAGGCCAAAGCCCATCATATACCCCGCAAAGCTCCCGAAAACCGATTCAAGACCTTTGGATACGTCAATAGCCGAGGTGATTTCAGTGCTTGTATTTGCAGCCCCGACGATCAAAATCGCCATCGAAACTACCCCGCCAAGGATGACAGAAATAGAAATGTCTCTTCTCATCAGCGGGAGATCTGATTCAATTTTCCATTGCTTATTTACAAGTGAAGCATAGAGGAAAAGATTGTAAGGAACCACAGTGGTACCAATCAGCGCCACCAGTGTTGGAATTTCTTTGACATCCCATCTTGGGATGAAACCCGCCAGAAGTTCGGATAAATCGGGTTTTGTAAGGATAGCCGTAATGGAGAAAGCCATGGACATCAAAATCACCAAGGCCACCAAAACCCGCTCAAGCATTTTGTAACTCCCTGTCCAAAGAAGAAGAAATGCCATCATGCCCAGCAGAAAATTGCCCAGTTGGAGTTGGAGTCCACCTAGATTCAAAGTCGGTGCTTCCCAATAAAAAGCCAAACCAAGATTGGCCCCGGAAATATTGCCTGACTCATAGGCTGCATTTCCCAGAACTATGGCCACTAATACCAAAACCATGGAAAAAAGCCGGAAAACTGGCCTATGGGTTTGATTGCGAAGCAGTGTGCTTAAATCTGAGCCGGTTACAATTCCGATTCTTCCTGAGATTTCCTGCAGAATCACTGTGGCAACAATGGACAATACCATCGCCCAAACCAGCGAAAATCCAAAATTTGCTCCTGCCAAAGTGCATACCGTAACGGTACCCGGGCCAATAAACGCAGCCGCAATCAGGGGACCCGGACCAATGGATCGAAAGAAGTTTTTGAAGTTCAAGGGTGGAATTTTTCTGAAAATAGAGATTTGAGAAGAATTTTTGTAGGTTTTGTTGCTTAGAGGAAATATTTATCCGAATCCCTATTTATGAATTGGCTGAAACGTACAGGTAAACTTGTGGCTGGTTTGCTACTAACCTGTGTATTCTTTTTGCTTTTGCTTTACCGAAGCGATATTCCTGCGGAGGAAATTGCCGAAAAATACCGAACGCCAGAATCCCACTTTATCGATGTGGATGGAATCAAAGTCCATATCCGGATAATGGGTGAAGGGGAACCGATCTTTTTGCTTCATGGCAGTTTTTCATCCCTTCATACATGGGATGTTTGGCAAAAGGAGCTAAGCCCCTATTTCATGACAATTTCACTGGATTTTCCTGGACATGGACTCACAGGTCCGGATGAACTCAAGCGATATAGTGTGCAGGATTACAGTGAGTTGGTGCTTTCTTTGGCGGAAAAACTTAATCTTAGGAAGTTTCACCTCACAGGAAGTTCTATGGGCGGAGCGGTGGCATTGCATGTAGCTTCCGCCCGCCCGGATAAAATACTCACGCTTAATTTAGTCGATGCATCTGGAGCTCCCAAGATTGAAACCAGAAGCTTGGATGGGGCTCAAAATCCTGGCCGGGGAAGTGGAGCATGGATCTTTAAACTGATAGAAAATCCTCTGATTTCAAAGATTTTCCTCAAGTGCACGCCGAAGTTTCTTTTTGCAAAAAACATGAAGGAAGTCTATGCCGATGCCTCCAAAATCCAGGAAAAGGACATTGACAGATACTATGAGCTCATGCTTCGGGAAGGAAACCGCCAAGCAACCTTGGACAGGATTTCAATACCCAGAAATTCAGAAGTTAATTTTGAAAGATTGACCATGCCGACTTTGATTCTTTGGGGAGGACAGGACTCATGGATTCCAATCAACAATGCATATGCACTGGAAAAAGCAATTCCTGGTTCCTATCTCATTGTTTTCGATCAGGCAGGTCATGTGCCTATGGAAGAGATTCCGACGGAATCTGTCGCAGAATATCTATCCTTTCTGGGGGTGGAGGTAAGAAAAAACTACCTTGAAGCTCCTAAACAAATGGTCTATGCCGATTGAAATTATTCTCTTTATTGTCTTGGCAATCCAGATTATCATCTTGGGTTTGATTTTTTTCAGGAAAAAAGAAAATCAGGAAAAGGTCTTTCTACAAACTGAACTGGCAAGAATGAGCAGGGAACTTGCCCAAGCTTTGGGCGAAGCCCGAAAAGAATCCAGTGAAAATCTCAGTCAGCAATTCCGTCTGATTTTTGAAAATCAGAGAGCCGGGGCCAAGGACCAAAATGAAGCCTTACGAGGATTTGGTGAGGTGGTGCGTGGTACCATGCAGGACCTCAATAACCTCCAACGGGAGAAATTCGGAGAGCTCAGCAGGAAGCAAGATGAACTGGTGAAAAATACGGAGATGAGACTGGAGAAAATCAGGGAAACTGTGGATGAAAAACTCCAAAAAACCCTGGAAGCCAGGTTGGGCCAGTCTTTTGAGCTGGTGAGCAATCAATTGCAGGCAGTCCAAAAAGGACTGGGCGAAATGCAATCATTGGCCAATGGAGTGGGGGATCTGAAGCGGGTACTTACCAATGTGAAAAGTCGGGGCGTGTTGGGGGAATATCAGCTTCAGGCGCTTTTGGAAAACATGCTCACCCCTGATCAGTACATTCTGAATGCTTCCGTAAACGGAACCCGGGAGCGGGTGGAATTTGCAGTAAAAATGCCGGGGCAAGATGAACATGTTCTCTTGCCAATAGACTCCAAGTTTCCCCAGGAATCCTATTTGAGATTGGTTGATGCTTATGATTTGGGTGACAAGCCAGCTATTGACTTGTACCGTCAGGAATTGATCAAAGCAATCAAAAAGTCGGCATTGGACATCCAAAACAAATACATCCATCCTCCGGGCACGACTGATTTTGCCATTCTTTTTCTTCCTGTGGAAAGTCTCTATGCTGAAATTCTCCGGGAGCCTGGTCTTGCCCAGCAAATTCAGCAAGACTACAAAGTGATCGTAACCGGACCGGCTACACTTTCCGCCATATTGAATTCTTTGCAGATGGGCTTCAGGACATTGGCCATTCAGAAAAGAAGCTCTGAGGTATGGCAGGTCCTTGGGGCTGTCAAATCTGAGTTTGGAAAATTTGGGGATTTACTGAAAAAGACCCAGAAAAAACTGAATGAAGCAAACATGGAATTGGATGAATTGGTCGGAGTAAGAACTCGGGTAATCCAAAAAAAGCTGAAGGAGGTCCATGAATTACCAGAGCAAGAAAGCAAGGCCTTATTGGAAGATTGAATCCGGTGTTGAGAAAAAATTAAGATGAGAATCGGCTAGATCACTGCATATTTTTTACCTTTTGGGTCATTTGGTAAAAGAAAAAACCTTAAGGCCTGAAAACCATCGGGAAAGGTTCTAATTTTGCCACCCTTTCAGATTACACTTAATACCTCTATGGGGATGCACATTGTAATCGCAGGAGCAGGAGATATGGGATACCACCTGGCCGAGCGATTGAGTTTTGATAACAAGGATATCACCCTTGTCGATACAGAGCGGGACGTGCTCGATTACGCTGCCTCCAAGCTGGACGTGATGACCATCCAAGGTGACGCGACTTCCATTGATATTCTCCAACAAGCGAATGTGGAGAAAGCTAGTATGGTCTTGGCAGTTACCACCTCGGAGAAAACCAATATCGTGACTGCGGTTTTAGCCAAGCAACTTGGAGCAAAACGTGTCATGGCCCGGGTAAGAAACCATTCCTACCTAAACGAGGAAAATGTGCCCTACTTCAACAATCTGGGCATTGATAACCTGATTTCTCCTACCATGCTTTGCTCCCGGGAGATTTACAACATGATTGAAAACTCCAGCTTCACGGATGTTTTTGATTTTGGAGGGGGAAAATTGAACATCGTAGGTATTACCCTGGACCAATACAGTCCTTTGGTCAATCAAAGGATCATGGACACCAAGTCGGATCCTGTATACGAAGACATCCGGATCATCGCCATTGTCAGAGATCAAAAAACACTGATTCCGAGGGGCAGCACCATCATCCGAAACAACGACCACGTTTTTTTTATCTCCAATAAGAAGAATACGGAAATGATCCAGGAGGTATTGGGTCAGAAGAAAGTCAAGATCAAAAATATCATGATCATCGGTGGAGATGACATGGCCGTGACCACTGCACTGAAACTCCAGGACAAATACCGGGTCACTTTGGTCAACAAGGAAAAGGAAAGATGCAAGTGGCTTGCCGAGCACCTTCCAGATACCTTGGTGATTAATGGAGACTACAAAAACATAGAAATGCTGGTAGAAGAAGGATTGGAGCAGATGGATGCTTTCCTTGCGCTGACCGAGTCTTCCGAAACCAATATTATTACCAGTCTTTCGGCAAAAAATCACGGTGTCTACAAGACCATCGCCCACGTAGATACCAGGGAATACATCCATATTTCTCACAGTATCGGGGTCGATTCCCTGATCAACAAGAAGCTTGTCGCTGCAAATGAAATCTCCAGATACTTGAAAAAAGGTGCTGTAGAGGCTGTTTCGGGGATTTATGGAGTTGATGCTGAATTTATCCAGTACAACGTCAGTAAAAACAACAGGCTGATCAAACATCCATTGAAAGAACTCCACTTTCCCGAATCAGCAATCGTAGCGGGAGTGATCCGTGGAGAACAAGTTTTTATTCCTGACGGCGACTTTATTTTACAAATGAACGATAAAGCCATTGTTTTGGCATTACCCGAAGCAAAATTGCCACTCGAAAAACTTTTTCATTAAAAGATGCTTCATTTCAAGGCCATCGGTAAAATCATGGGCGCCCTTCTTTTTTTGATCGGGGTTCTGATGCTTCCGGCTGCAGCGATTTCCTGGATTTATCAGGAAGATTCCAACCCAATTATGATTTCTGCCGCCATTTCTCTTTTCATAGGAATGGTATTCTTTTTTTCTTTTTCCAAGCAAGACCAACTCATTCGTAAGCGGGAGGGGTACCTGATTGTGGCATTGAGTTGGGTTTTCATGACCGTTTTCGGAATGATTCCCTTCATCATTTCCGAAGAGGTAACCACGACAGCCGATGCCTTATTCGAGACTGTATCGGGATTTACTACAACAGGGGCGACTATTTTGACAGACATTGAAGCGATGCCGAAGGGTTTGCTTTTCTGGAGAAGTATGACGCACTGGATAGGTGGATTGGGGATAATTGTCCTGACCGTCGCGATATTTCCACTCTTGGGTATTGGTGGGATTGAGCTCTTTGTGGCAGAATCTCCAGGGCCTACTTCCGACAAAGTCCATCCCCGGATATCCGAAACCGCGAAGCGACTTTGGTATGTCTATGTGGGCCTTACCGTTGCTTGCTCCCTGCTTTATTGGGCAGGGGGAATGACTTTTTTTGATGCTGTCAACCACTCCTTTGCCACTATGGCGACTGGTGGATTTTCCACCAAAAACTCCAGTATTGCCTTTTATGATTCAGCCTTTATTGAATATGTGGCGGTGTTTTTCATGTTTTTGGCTGGGTCCAACTTCACCCTGATTTATTTTGGAATTGTCGGAAAATTCAAAAGAATCATTACCAACGATGAATTCAAGGCTTATGCGATAGGATTGCTGGTCATCGCTATTGCTTTGGCTGTTCCAATCTATTTTCATTCTGACAATGGTTTTGAATTGTCCTTCCGGAAATCATTATTTCAGGTAGTTTCCATTGTTACGACGACGGGTTTTATCACAGATGATTACACCCAATATAGTTCCGGCGTTACATTTATGTTTTTCATGTTGCTGTTTTTGGGAGGATGTGCAGGTTCTACGGCCGGAGGGATCAAGTTTGTCAGGCATACAGTTTTTTTGAAAAACTCCTGGCTGGAATTCAAGCGGATCGTCCATCCGCGGGCCATCGTTCCTTTGATCATCAACGGGCAAATGGTCTCAGGTAGGATCATCAATAACATCATGAACTTCCTGTTGATCTATCTTATAACATTTGTGATAGGTTCCTTAATCATCTCGCTTTTAGGATATGATTTGGCTACTTCTTTGGGATCGGTAGCCACATGTTTGGGAAATGTTGGACCTGCCAT
>DATIAI010000698.1:0-2061 GCA_035458065.1 Algoriphagus sp.
CAAGCAGGCATAATCCAAAGGCAGAGCGATTGGTTGACCGTGAAAGTTGCCTCCGGAAATGGTGTTTTCCGCATCAAAAACCACCGGATTGTCGGTCACCGAGTTGATTTCTGTTTCGATGCAATCTTTCAAATGCAACCAGGCATTCCAGCTCGCACCGTGAACCTGTGGCATGCAGCGAAGGGAATAGGGATCTTGAACCCGAGCGCAGTGGAGATGGGAGTTGACGATTTCAGATTCGTGGAGGAGGTTTAGGATAGTTTGAGCAACGTGTTTATTCCCAGCAAAAGGCCGTAATTGATGGAGTTGAGCACTAAAAGGTTTGATTGAACCCATCAAGCCTTCGATCATCATCGCTCCCGTGATGCTGGCGTGAGTTAGAAGATTGTGTAACCTGTCGACGATTTTGACGCCAAAAGCCGCCATAAACTGAGTGCCGTTGATCAAGGCAAGTCCCTCTTTGGGACCGAGGTTCAAAGCTTCCTTCGAAAAATGACTCAGGGCCTTTTTGGCATTAGTTATCTCGCCTCCAAAATGAACTTTACCCATGCCAATCAATGGCAAAAACAAGTGGGAAAGCGGGGCCAGATCTCCTGATGCTCCGACTGAACCTTGCTCTGGCACCACCGGGATCACATCGTTTTCCAGCATCCAAAGAATTCTTTCCAGTGTCTCCAGACGGATTCCGGAATATCCTTGGGCCAAGGCATGGATTTTCAAAACCAACATCAACCGTGAAATTTCCTCAGGTATGAAGTCCCCAACTCCAACAGCATGACTTTTAAGCAAGTTTTCTTGGAGCGTTGTCGTGTCATCTGCCGAGATTCTTGTCGTACAAAGGGGCCCAAAACCTGTATTGATGCCGTAAACCGCCTTTTCGCCTTGAGCAATTTGAGAAACTGCCTCAGCTGAGGCATTTACTTTTTGGATCGTTTCTGGACTGAAAGCTCCTTTCAGCTCTTTTTTGGCAAGCTTCAAAGCAGTGGAAGCTGTAAGCTGATCTTGGCCGTAGTGGAAAATTTTCATTTCTGGAAGTTGACCCGGCAGGTTTTCAAAGCCCGCCAGGTCATTTGGGATTATATTCATCCCAAAATTACTTTGAAATAATGATGCTTAATGATACTATTTTTGTCAACATTCAATAACTCATAAGCATCAATGGAACTAAGACACTTGATCTATTTTCAGGCAGTTGCCGAGGAACTTAACTACCGGAAGGCTGCAGAGCGACTTTTTATCTCACAACCCGGATTGAGCAGGCAGATCAGGCAATTGGAGGAATTGCTCGGGGTGCAGCTTTTTGAACGAGATAAAAAACATGTGGATTTGACCGCTGCAGGAGCCTATTTGAAAGGGGAAGTTGATTTTGTGATCAATCATCTGGAATCCACCAAGAGCCAACTGAAGCTGATCGAATCCGGAAAAGTAGGGGAGTTGCGAATTGGTTTTTTGGGATCGGCCTCTAATCGGGTATTGCCGGATTTGTTGACGAAGTTGAACTTGCAGCAGCCTTTGATCACGACAAGTTTGGAGGAACTGAGTAATGCTGTTCAGGTGGAAATGATCCAAAAGGACAAGCTGGATTTGGGATTTGTTCGGTTAGCTTCTGTGCCCGAGGATCTAGAAATGAGACCTGTTTTAAGGGATTCATTTTCACTTGTGGTGCCGGAAAATCATGCGATCCAGCAAAAAGATTTTAAGTCAGTTTCTCAGTTTCAGGAGGAGTCTTTCATTCTTTTTTCAAGTGATTACTCCAACTATTACTTTGAACAGATTATGAGTATTTGCCGGGATTCAGGATTTTCTCCCAAGATCAGGCACAAGTCGGTGCATGCACTTACAATTTTTCGGTTGGTAGAAAATGGCCTCGGCGTGGCGATCGTACCCACTTCGCTCAAGGAAGGCTATGACCTCAATGTACGCTTTATGGAAATTTCCGGAATTCCGCAGTTTACTGAGCTTTCCGTGATTTGGAAACCGGCAAACCGAAATCCAGCCCTGAAGCGGGTTTTGCCTCTGATTTAAGATAGAGTCCTCTCCAATTTTTCAATTTTTGAATTT
>DATIAI010000699.1:0-2195 GCA_035458065.1 Algoriphagus sp.
CGAGCTGTCCCATCTCTTAATGGGCTAAATTTTCTAAATGTTTTAAAAATTTCCCGGTATTCTCTCTGCGCTCAAAAAAGTAAAACTGGAAGAAAATGTTAAAACAAAAAGGGAGGCCTTTGATCAAGTTTCAATTTTCAAATTCAATGATCAAGTGCCTCAGCTGAGTCAGGCGAATAGGTTAAAACAAAAAGGGAGGTCGTTATCGCCTCCCTTTATTTTTTACTTTTCAGTCAGTGCCTGATGTACGGTTTCCTTTAGCTTTTTCTTATCGTCTTTTATCCCTGACAAATCCACCAATGCTACCCGTCTGAAATCGATCGGATGGCTTTCACTTTGGAGGGAAATATATCCTTCTTTCAAGAGCTTACCGTCAATTTTCACCGCAGGGTCAACCGGATTTACACTTCCTCCGCCGATTTGAGGCTTGAAGTAGCTGAAAACAGTGTCGGTTCCAACCAAGTGATAAACTTCCTCGTCTCCCATGACAATGAAATTTGCCTGAACCCATTGGTCACCATGGTAAGTTTGGGAATTGGAAGTGATGCAATGTGGGGTGAATAGCGTGTCCGCCATCACTACATTGGTTCCGGGAGTACAGAGGTTGCAGGTAGTTCTTGGGTCTTTTCCGTTTCCACCCAGAAACTGGGCTTCTATTGAAATCGGGAAGTCCTGATCTTTGAGCATCGTCTTTGGATCCTGGGAATGGAGCATAGCACCGCTGTTTCTCAAAGCCCAGCCTTCTCCTCCGGGGCATTGCTCACCCACAAACCGGTATTCTACCTGAAGTAAATAATAGGAGAATGGCTTTTTGTAGAAGATGTGTCCGTATTGCCTATCAAACTGAGTGTATCCGTCGTACCGAACCTGCATCATTCCGTCGGCTACTCTGAATGTATTTGCATAGTTATCGCCCAATTCATGCGTACGGATTTTTGGAGTCCAGTCCTTCAGGTCTTTTCCGTTGAAAAGTTGAATCCATTTTGTTTTTGGTGCCTCATAAGATTTTAAGGCAGTGAAGCCAAAAACAACCAATAACGCTAGTCCTGCAATAGGAAGGAACAATGATGATTTTTTCATTTTGTGCTTTCTTTTTTGATTCTAAGCACCGCCCAAACTGGGTAATGGTCAGAAATTGTAATCTCATTCAGTACTTTGTATTCCACCAGTTCAAACTTTCGGGAATCAAACCAAATGTAGTCGATTCTGCCTCCTGACTGTGCTGTACCGTATGTGTTTTGTTGATCTCCGGCTACTGCTCCGGCTTCCTTCCAATAATCCGGTATTCTTGCGTATTCAGGTGAGTCAGGAGTGAAATTCAAATCTCCAACCCAAATTACAGGTTTGTCCAGGGAGTCTGCATGGGACAGAATTGAATCAAGTTGGGCAATTCTGTTCTCTTCAAATTCATGGCAGAGATGGGTGGCTCCAAAATAGAATTCTTCCATAGTTTTGAGCTCCGCTTTTACCCAGGCAATAGCTCTTGGTTCTCCGCCTGCAGGATTTGGGAGATTTACGGTATGGTAATTGGAGCCCTTTTTTACCAACAGTCCTTCACCATATCCACCGCCATCATATTCCATCGCTTTTCCAAAGTATCCTCTGTATCCTGTTTCCTGGCTTAACTTGTAGACATAATCTATCGGCTCTCCATACAATTTCGAAGACCTGACAGTCATGCTGTCCACCTCTTGCAGGGCAATGACTTCAGGTTGAATTTGAACCAATAGATTGGCAACCTCCGGTAAATTGGGGCTTGAGGGCAGGTCCGCCCGCTCACCATGGAGAATGTTATAGGTTAAGATTTTAATTTCTTGGGCAGAAATTGGGGTTGCAAGGAAACAGCTTGCAATCCAGGCAAAGAAAAATTGCTTCATTCCCAAATGTATTAAAATGTGTATTACTCAGGTAGGCTAATTTTACAAAGGGAGAAGAAAATGTAGTTTTTATAGTTTATTCTCGTTTTGAAAAGTTTAAATGTCATTCAATCATAATTCTTCAATAAATCATATCATTCAAATTGGAAAAGGCTCATCTTTAAAAATGTGACATTAAGTAGTTTGGCACCCTTTTCATTATCAAATAAATCTAAATGAAGGTTATAAAAATTTTAGGAGTAAGTTTCCTCATTCTATTGGTTTTATGCGGGATCGGAGTGTATTGGGGCAGTAATTGGGTCAATCAAAATCTAGAAT
>DATIAI010000700.1:0-2512 GCA_035458065.1 Algoriphagus sp.
TGAAGAGTTTAGTTACGATCGTTTCTTTGCCAAATCTGACCGTATCTATCGCGTAAATCTGGATGCCAAGATTGGAGAGGAATTTCTGAATGAGGCAAGTGTAATGGCTCTGGTGGCCCAGACTTTCAAGGATGAGATCCCTGAGGTGGAGGCAAGTACCAGAGTGATTAAGTTAAGTTCTGATACTAAAATTCGAATGGGAGAAAAGGTGATCAGAAAGGGAAATACGGCCTTTGTGGATCCCAATTTCTTTGAAATCTATGACCTTCCTTTTATCAGCGGAGATCCTGCCACCGCGCTGGACAAACCAAACACAATAGTCATTACGGTAGATCAAGCAAAGGCACTTTTTGAAGATCAAAATCCGATCAATCAGGTCATCAAACTGGAGGATATCGGGTATTACACCGGTGAATACCAGAATTTTGCCGGTGATTATACCGTAACAGGAGTGATTGAAAATATTCCGGAGAATTCACATTTCCACTTTGATATGATGGGATCAATGCTTGGTAATCCGGATTCAAAGAATCAAAGTTGGTTGTCCGGCAGCTATGTGACCTATCTGCTTTTGAACGAGGGAGCTGACAAATCTCAATTGGATTCTAAGCTTCTTGCCCTTTCCAAGAAATACATGGAAGGCCAGATGAAGCAGGGTTTGGGGATGGGTTTCGACGAGTTTTTTGAAAAAGGAAATCACGTCTACTTTAAGCTCCAACCGATCACAGCCATCCATCTCAATCCCCTGTATGCGGGGAAAGGCGATTTTGAGGCAGGAGGTGACAAACAGACCGTCTTGATCTATTGCGCCATTGCGATCTTTATGCTGCTGATTGCCTGCATCAATTTCATGAACCTCTCCACTGCCGGAGCTTCTCAGCGTGCCAAAGAAATCGGGGTTAGAAAGGTGATGGGTTCTGATAAGCAGAATCTGGTCTTCCAATTCTTGTCCGAGTCATTTGTGGCGGTTTGTATCGCTATGGTTTTGGGGGGATTGATGGCCAAGATTGCTATTCCGTTTTTCAATGATTTTGCTGAAAAATCCCTGTCATTGGAGGCGCTGCTGCAGCCAGAAATTCTTATTTCACTTGGCGCTCTGCTTTTTTTGGTCACTATTCTGGCTGGGGGATATCCTGCGTTTTTTCTTTCAGGATTCAAACCCATCGAGTCTCTGAAGAAAAAGATTTCGAAAAGTGGCCGCGGTGCCTTCAGAAGCACCCTGGTGGTGTTTCAATTCGCAGTATCTGTGGCCCTGATTATCGGTGCGCTGGTCGTCTCACAGCAGATGGCTTATATCCAGGAAAAGGACTTGGGATATGACAGAAATCAATTGATTGTCCTTCGTGACGCAGGTTTATTGGGAGAGAAATTGGATGTATTCAAGGATAGATTGAAGGCTGATCCCCGAGTCAAAAATGTAACCAAATCAGCTTTTATTCCATCAGGTCCTACAGATACCAACAGCCAAAACCTGGCCTTAAAAGAAGATCCTACCAGAAGCTTTAGACTGATTCAGTACGGCATCGACGAGGAGTATGTCGAAACCATGGGAATGGAGATCGTCGCCGGAAGGAACTTCTCATTAGAATTTGGCTCCGAGGAAAATAACATCATCATCAATCAAACTGCCGCATTAGAGTTGGGAATTGCCGATGATCCGATCGGGAAAGTCTTCGAAAAGATGATCGACAATCAGGGTGGGAGAGAAGAAGTGCGTGTGGTAGGTGTTGTGAAGGATTTTGTCGCCAGATCTTTGAGGGAGCCTATCCGGCCTTTGATGATGGTTTACAACCCTTATTATAGTCTGATCCTGAAAGTGGACAACCGGGATATTCCGGGTTTGCTTACCGATATGGAGCAGACTTGGGCGGGATTCAATTCGGGCGAGGCTTTCCATTATGCCTTTTTGGATGAGCTCTACAATGAAACCTATATTCAGGAAGCCAAGATGGGTTCCTTCCTGACTGTCCTTGCATTAATGACCATCTTTGTAGCATGCCTGGGATTATTTGGCTTGGTCACCTTCACCGCCGAGCAGCGCATCAAGGAAATCGGAATACGAAAAGTACTTGGGTCAACAGTCAGTCAGATCGTAGGAATGCTCGCCAAGGACTTTGTCAAACTGGTGGTGATTTCATTGGTCATCGCCTTTCCTGCAGGGTATTTCTTTATGGATCTGTGGCTGCAAAACTTTGCCTACCACATCGATATCGCCTGGTGGATTTATGCCTTAGCTGCGGCGATTACCTTATTGATAGCGTTTGGCACCATTTGTATGAGGAGTGTCAAAGCGGCATTGATGAATCCTGTGGAAAGTTTGAGGAGCGAGTAGGGATTGTACCATGTACCAAGTACTAAGTATCAGGAAGCTAGAGACAAGAATCAAGAGACAAGAAGCTAGAGACAAGAAACAAGAATCAAGAGATTAGAGATTGGAGAAATGTTATGGCATCCCGACTTCCAACTTCCAAACCTCCCAACCTAGACTTTAAGAAATTCGACCGAAAGCGAA
>DATIAI010000701.1:0-2421 GCA_035458065.1 Algoriphagus sp.
TTGAGCGTGGGAGTACACCTTAAAAATAATCCTGACCTCTATACGGCAGACCAAACCGGAAAACTTTTCCTGATTCGTGATTTTATGAATTTGGAAGTTCGGGAGGAAGTACTGCTGAAAATAGGGAATGAAAATCTACCAGCCCGTTTGGGAAGAAATACTTGGATATCTGTTTTAAATCCTGCTTTCGAAGAAGGAGCAGATTTGATTTTGGGAAGTCGGGGCGGAGGAATTACTTATCTAAAATCCTTGGATAGCCAAAATCCGGGAGAAGGCGAGTTGTTGGTTAAAGTTTATCCCAATCCGACCAGCGGCCCTTTTAAAGTGATCAGCAATAAAGCGAGCACCGCAAAACTGATTTCCAGTTTTGGTCAGCTTATTTTGGAGGAAATCAGCATTCCTGCCAATCGTGAAGTTGAAATTCAAGCCCAGGTTCTCAATCCAGGTCTTTATTTTCTGAGGATAGAAGCTGAGGATCGCCAAGTTTTGACAAAAAAGATTCTGATCCGCTGATTACAGGACTGGTTTTGTAGCTCTGGTTCAAAACATCTAGTTTCGTTTCAGAATTATAAATCCATGAAGAACTTATACTCACTCATTTTTCTTGCCCTTTTTGCCTGGGCTTGTAAATCAGGCCCTGAAAATCCCGCCGACCAAGTCTTTGTCAATGGCATTGTCTATACCGTGGACGAAGCCAATCCGAAAGCTGAAGCTGTCGCTGTCAAAGACGGTCTGATCCTCGCTGTTGGGACTTCAGAAGAAATTCAAGCCTATGTGGGCGAAGCCACCGAAGTGATCGATTTACAAGGCAAAACTATGACTCCGGGCCTGATCGAATCTCATGCCCATTTGATGGGAATCGGCTACAACAAGTTGGAAATCGACTTGATGTACGTCAAAACCTATGACGAACTCATCCAAAAAGTAGCAGAAGCTGGTGCCAAAGCCCAACCGGGGGACTGGATCACCGGTCGTGGTTGGCATCAGGACAAGTGGCTCCAAATGCCCGACAAGACTGTTAAAGGTTTTCAAACTCATGATGCTTTGAGCGCTGTCACGCCAAACAATCCCGTGTACCTTGCCCATGCTTCCGGGCATGCTTCTTTTGTGAACAAAAAGGCGATGGAACTTGCTGGAATCACCCCTTTGCGCAGCGAAAAGCCGACTCAGGAAGTTGAGGGCGGAGAAGTTCTCCGTGACGAATTGGGAAACCCAACCGGGGTTTTGGTGGAGCGCGCCTCTGGTTTAGTTGCAAGTTTGATTCCCAAAGAAACTCCCGAGCGTGCCGAAGAAGCTTTGACTTTGGCCTTAAAGGAACTTGCAGAAAAGGGCATCACATCCTTCCACGATGCGGGTTCGGGTCAGGATGTAATTGATCTTTTGCAAAAATTCAAAGCCGAGGGCAAACTTACCTCCAGACAGTACATCATGTTGAGCGGTCGTCAACCGGAACTTTTGGAGGCTTGGTACAAGAAAGGCCCAATGATCGATCCTGATCATTTTGTAACTGTAAGATCTATCAAACTGAATTGTGATGGAGCTCTTGGCCCTTGGGGAGCTTGGCTTTTGGAAGATTATGCCGACAAGCCTGGCCATCGAGGTCATGAGACTTTGCCGATGGCTGTGGTTACTGAAGTTTCGGAGAAAGCTATTCCACTCGGTTTCCAAGTTTGCGCCCATGCAATTGGTGACCGCGCCAATCAGGAAATTTTGGACAGATTCGAGGCGGCTTTGGCAAAAAATCCAGAAGCCAAGGATCACCGATTCCGTATCGAGCATGCCCAGCATTTGCATCCGGATGATATCCCGAGATTTGGGAAATTGGGTGTGATTGCAGCCATGCAGGCGATTCACTTGAGTTCAGACCGACCTTGGGCAATTGATCGCCTGGGTGAAAAGCGCATCATCGACGGAGCGTATGTGTGGCAATCTCTGATAAAAACCGGTGCTGTAGTGACCAATGGAACCGATGCCCCTGTAGAACCGGTGGATCCAATTCCTTCCTTCTTCGCCTCAGTTTCCCGCAAAACTCTTCAAGGAATTCCCGACGGTGGCTATGAAGCCGAGCAAAAAATGACCCGAGAGCAAGCGCTTAAATCCTATACATTGGACGGAGCTTTCGCAGAGTTTGAGGAAGATTTCAAGGGTTCGATCGAAGTTGGGAAAGCGGCTGATTTCACTGTTTTTGACAAAGACATCATGGAAATTCCTGAAAATGATATTCTAAATGCCAAGGTAAAAATGACCGTAGTTGGTGGAAAAATAGTTTTCAGTGAGCAGTGATTCCATCTAAAATCTACAAAATCCCCAATTCAAATAATTTGGGGATTTTTTTTGGCACCTCCTCAAAATAGGAATATACAGTACAATGAAACCATCTATTGTTAATGGACAGTAGACCTCAATAATTTTCCCTAATTT